>JADHLS010000098.1 GCA_016780605.1 Reyranella sp. | reverse complement strand
GATCGTGGACGGCGAACTGGACCTTGTAGGAATCGGCCTCGCTCAGGCTTGCCGTGTCGGTGGCGATGTCCATCACCTTGCGGCTGCGACGACCCTCGGCGATGCGATCAGCGAGTGCGGCGATGTCATTGGCGTTCATCCGGCGTCCCCTGTCATCCTGAGCGAAGCGAAGGATCTCATGCCCTTGGCAAGCGGCGATGAGGTCCTTCGCTTACGCTCAGGACGACAAGAAAGCAAAGAATGCCTATTCCGTCGACCTATGCCGCTTTCGCGGGGTGGTAATTATCGTAGAAGCCCTCGCCCTTGGCCGCCTTGTCGCGCAAGAGCTTGGGCACCTCGAACTGCGGGCCGTACTTCTTGGCGAGCTCGTCGCACTCGGCGACGAACTGCTTCACGCCGACTTGATCGATCAGGCTGACGGCGCCGCCGGTCTGCGGCGCAAAGCCGAGACCCATGATCGAGCCGACGTCGCCATCCTGCGGGTTGGTGAGCACGTTGGCTTCCAGGCAGCGCACGGTGTCGACCGCCTGCACGTAGAGCAGGCGCTTCTTGATCTCGTCTTCCTTGGCGCGCTTCTCCTCGCCCTCGCCGTAGAGCAGCTTGGGATCGGCCGGGAAGTACTTCTGCAGTTCCGGCCACAGCCGCTTCTTGCCGTCGGCCGGATACTCATAGAAGCCCTTGCCGTTCTTGCGGCCGAAGCGCTCGAGCTTCTTGACCATCAGCTCGAGGATGTCCTCGGTGCCCGTGCCCTCGTACTTGTGGCCGGCAGCCTCGGCGTCGCGCCGCGTCTGGTCCATGATCTTCCAGCTGAGGTCGATCGCGACCTCGTCGTTCAGCGCCAGCGGTCCCACCGGCATGCCGGCGTAGCGCGCGCAGTTCTCGATCATGGCGGCGGGCACGCCCTCCTTCAGGAGCCGATGGCCCTCGCTGATGAACGCGCCGCAGACACGGCTGGTGAAGAAACCACGGCTGTCGTTCACCACGATCGGCGTCTTGCGGATCTTCTGCACGAAGTCCATGGCGCGCGCCAAGGTCTCCTGCGAGGTCTTTTTGCCAACGATGATCTCGACCAGCGGCATCTTCTCGACCGGCGAGAAGAAATGCAGGCCGATGAAGTGCTCGGGCCGCTGCGAGGCCTCGGCCAGGCCGGTGATCGGCAAGGTCGAGGTGTTGGAAGCGAACACCGCTTCCTTAGGCAATGCCGCCTCGGCCTTCTTGGTGGCCTCGGCCTTGACGTCGCGGTTCTCGAACACCGCTTCGACCACGAGCTGCACGTCCTTCAGCGCGCCGAAGTCGGGCGTCGCCGTCACCTTGGCCATCAGGCCGTCACGCTTCGCCTGATCGAGCCGGCCGCGCTTCACCAGCTTGTCGAGCTCGGCCGCGATGTGTGCCTTGCCCTTGTCGGCGGCAGCCTGGTCGCGATCGATCAGCACGATGTCGAGCCCGGACTGCACCGAAACGGTGGCGATGCCCGAGCCCATGAGGCCGGCGCCCAGAATGCCGATCTTCTTGTACTCCTGCTTGGCCACGCCCTTGGGCCGCCTGGCGAGCTTGTTCGCTTCCTGCAGGCCGAAGAACAGCGTGCGGATCATGCTCTTGGCCACCGGGTTGCGCAGCAGCGAGACGAAGTAGCGCGTCTCCACCCGCAGGCCCGCGTCGAACGGCAGCTGCAGGCCTTCATAGACGCAGCTCATGATCGCCTTGGGCGCGGGATAGACGCCGTTGGTCTTGCCGGCGATCATGGCGTTGCCGCCGATGAAGGTCTGCACGCCCGGCGGACTCCACACCGCGCCGCCCGGGAAGCCCGGTGTCTTGAAGCCCTTGCGGTCCCACGGCTGCACGGCGCGGCCGTCGATCGCCTTGGCGCCCTTGCCGGCGTACTCGGGCACGACCTGCTCGGTCGGCGCCGCCATCAGCCACGCCTTGGCGCGCGCCAGCAGTTCGCCCGGCGGCACGACCTCGTGGATCAGGCCCTTGCCCTTGGCTTCCTCGACCGTCTGGTCGCGGCCCTCGAGCAGGATGGGCGCGGCATTCATCACGCCGATCAGGCGCGGGATGCGCTGCGTGCCGCCGCCGCCCGGCAGCAGGCCGATCTTGACCTCGGGCTGGCCGACCTTGGCCTTGGGGTTGGCCGCGGCGATACGGTAGTGGCAGGCGAGGCAGATCTCGAAGCCGCCGCCCAGCGCCGTGCCGTTGATCGCGGCCACGACCGGCTTGCCGCCGGTCTCCTGGCGGCGAAAGATCTTCTGCAGCTGGCTGAACTGGTCCATCAGCTTGGCGGCATCGGACGTGTCGGTGCCCAAAAGCATCTCGAGATCGGCGCCGGCGATGAAGTCGGCCTTGGCCGAGGTCAGGATGATGCCCTTGACCTTGTCGTCCTTGAGCGCCTGCTCGAGCGCGCCGGTATAGGCGGTCAACGAGGCCTCGTTCAGCACGTTCATGGTGCGGCCCGGCATGTCCCAGGTGATGGTGGCGATGCCGTCGCTGTCGACGTTGTAGTTGATCATGGTTGGTCTCCGAATTCTTCGCGTAGCCACCCTTCGAGACGCTCGCTTCGCTCGCTCCTCAGGGTGAGGACTGCCTCAAGCCCATCACCTCACCCTGAGGAGCCGGCCAAAGGCCGGCGTCTCGAAGGGTCGGCAATAGTACGAACGTCTACACTCGCTCGATAATCGTCGCGGTGCCCATGCCCGCGCCGACGCAGAGCGTGGCAAGGCCGGTCGAGAGGTTGCGCCGCTCCAGCTCGTCGAGCAGCGTCCCCAGAATCATGGCGCCGGTGGCGCCCAGCGGATGGCCCATGGCGATGGCGCCGCCGTTCACGTTGATCCTGTCATGCGGCATCTTGAGGACCTGCAGGTAGCGCAGCACGACGGCGGCGAAGGCCTCGTTCAGCTCCCAGAGATCGATGTCCTTCACCGTCATGCCGGCCCGCTTCAGCGCCTTCTCCGATGCCGGCGCCGGGCCGGTCAGCATGATGGCGGGCTCCGAGCCGATCGAGGCGAAGGAGCGAATGCGGGCGCGCGGCTTCAGGCCGGCCTTTTCGCCGAACTCCTTGGTGCCAATCAGGATCGCGGCCGCGCCGTCGACGATGCCCGACGAGTTGCCGGCATGATGGACGTGGTTGATCTTCTCGACCTCGGGATAGCGCTGCTGGGCGATGGCGTCGAAGCCCGGCATCATCTCGCCCTGCATCTTGAAGCTGGGCTCCAGCGCCGCCAGCGTCTGCATCGTGGTCTGCGGCCGCATCAGCTCGTCGTGGGCCAAGAGCTCGACACCGTTCTGGTCCTTCACCGGCACGATCGACTTCTTGAAGTAGCCGGCATCCCAGGCCGCCTTGGCGCGCTTCTGGGATTCGACGGCGTAGGCGTCGACGTCATCGCGGCTGAGGCCATACTTGGTGGCGATCAGGTCGGCCGAGATGCCCTGGGGCACGAAGTACATCGGGATGGCCACGGCCGGATCGGTCGGCCAGGCGCCGCCGTCGGAGCCCATGGGCACGCGCGACATCGATTCGACGCCGCCGCCGATCGCCGCCTGGCTCTGGCCGGACATGACCTGTGCCGCTGCCATGTTGGTGGCCTCCAGGCCCGAGGCGCAGAAGCGGTTGACCTGCACGCCCGACACGGTTTCGGCGTAGCCCGCGACGACCGCCGCGGTGCGGGCGATGTCCGCACCCTGCTCGCCGATCGGCATGACGCAGCCCAGCACGACGTCGTCGACCAGATGGGTGTCGAGCTTGTTGCGGTCGCGGATGGCCTGCAGCGCGGTGACGGCGAGCCGCACCGGCGTCACTTCGTGGAGCGAGCCATCCTTGCGGCCCTTGCCGCGCGGGGTGCGGACGGCGTCGTAGATGAATGCGTCGGTCATGGCGTGTCTCCTAATCCTTCAAACCCTGCGATCCCATTTGCCTCACCCTGAGGAGCGGCCCGCAGGGCCGCGTCTCGAAGGGTGGGAACCAGTCTTGATGTTGCCCACCCTTCGAGACGCCGCGCTTCGCGCGGCTCCTCAGGGTGAGGTGGCGTCCTAAAGCGTCCTTCCAATAAGCTCTTTCATGATCTCGTTGGTGCCGCCGTAGATCTTCTGGACGCGCGCGTCGGCGTAGAGGCGCGCGATCGGGTATTCCCACATGTAGCCGTAGCCGCCGAAGAATTGCAGGCACTGGTCGATCAGCTCGCACTGCAGGTCGGTGGTGTAGTACTTCGCCATGGCGGCGGTGGCGACGTCGAGCTCGCCCTTGAGATGCTTGGCCACGCAATCGTCGACGAACACGCGCGCGACCAGTGCCTTGGTCTTGAGCTCGGCCAGCTTGAAGCGGGTGTTCTGGAAATCGATGATCGGCTTGCCGAACGCCTTGCGGTCCTTCACGTAGGCCAGCGTGTGCTCCATCGCCGCCTCGATGGCGGCGATCGCCTGGATGGCGATGACCAGCCGCTCCTGCGGCAGCTGCTGCATCAGCTGGATGAAGCCCATGCCGGTGCCCATATTCTGGCCGCCCAGGAGATGGTCGGCCGGCACGCGGACATTGTCGAAGAAGAGCTCCGACGTGTCCTGCGCCTTCATGCCGATCTTCTCGAGATTGCGGCCGCGCTTGAAGCCTTCGGTCCTGGTCTCGACCGCGATCAGGGACGTGCCCTTGGCGCCGAGCTTGGGATCGGTCTTGGCAACCACGATCACCAGGTCGGCGAGCTGGCCGTTGCTGATGAAGGTCTTCGATCCGTTGATGACCCAGTGGTTGCCGTCCATCACTGCGTTGGTCTTGACCGACTGCAAGTCCGAGCCGGTGCCGGGTTCGGTCATGGCGATGGCGGTTATGAGCTCACCCGAGCAGGCCTTGGGGATCCATTTCTTCTTCTGCTCTTCGGTGCCGTAGTGCAGCAGGTAGGGCACGACGATATCGTTGTGCAGCGAGAAGGCCGGCCCCGAAGCCAATGCCCGGCCCTGCTCCTCGATCAGGATGGCGCTGTAGAGGAAGTCGGCGCCGGCGCCGCCATAGGCCTCCGGCATGGTCATGCCCAGAAGGCCCTGCTCACCCGCCTTGCGCCACAGCTCGCGCGGCACGATGCCTTCCTCCTCCCACTTCATATGGAAGGGCGTAACTTCCTTCTCGAAGAACCGCCGGCAGGTGTCGCGGAACATCTGGTGTTCGGGCGTGTAATGGGCGGCCAACGCGGTCACTGAGAGCTCCTCCGGCGGTCGATCTTTCCGTCTTCTTGGGAGGACTTTGGGCCGTCGCCGTCCCGTCCGCCAGCAGCGGCCGATTTAGTTTACCTTTACGTAAACGTCAACTAGGGGAGCAAGCGATTGAGTGGCCGCCAGCGACCCTCGTCAGGATTCCTCGGACAACTGCGAAATCGCCCTCTCTGCCTTCTTGCTTCTCGCGCGGGCGGTTGGCTCCAAGTGCCCAAGGAGTGCTGCCAGAAACGCCTGTTCCTCCCCCTCCGAACGGAAGCACGCTCTGGGAATGACGAGGGCGAAGACGACCGAGATCAGGAGCCAATGCCCGTCGACAAGCATAATTTCGTTGATGAAGGGCCAACGGATCAATGTCGTCGCGACCTGGGACTCCACCTGCAGTCCTTCGGGCAGAACAGAATAGGTGTTGGCAATTTCGGCGGGGACACCGCGCGAAAGCCATTCGCGCTGCATCCTCCTCGTCACGAACCGGATGATGGCCGCACCGCTACCGAGCGACAGGACCGCGCAAATCGGCCACACAGCCAGACGGTAGTCGGGTGGCGTTTCCATAACCACGACGATCGAGATTGCGATCAGGACGGCAACAACCAGGGGCGCCACAGCAACCACCAGAATTCGCCAGCGACCCATGATGCGGCGACGGATCGTCTTCAGGAATCGAGGCGATTCGAATGCACCTACGGTCGTTGTGACGGTTGTCGCCGCATCAGTCACGGTTCGCTGCCTCCCCATTCTTCCTGGGAAGACGGCATTGAACGTCGAACCGTTACAGGGCGGAGCGTCTGCGTGTTCTCGCCAGATCGAGGCACGATTGTGGCAATCCACTGCTTATCCGGTCGCACAATCAATGAATCCGGACCCGCGAGCATGCCCGTCGCAGTTATCAAGAGCGCGGGTGGATGAGTGATCGTGGGAGATATGTCTTGTTTCCTGGCGTCTCGCTGTCGACCTACACGACCGCGCATGTGGTCCTGAGCCTGATCGGCATCGCCGCCGGCGTTCTCGTCCTGCTGCGCCCGTCCCGCACGCCGAAGGCGTTCGGCGTCACCTCGCTGTTCCTTGCGACGACGCTCGCCGGCAATGTCAGCGGGTTGCTCTACCTCATCGTCTTCCCGCACTTCGGCGTGGGGCACGCGATCGGCATCGCCTCTCTGATCGTGTTCGCGCCAACGCTGCTGGCGCTCTGGCGCCATCGGCTGGCCGGCAACTGGCGTCACGTATGGGTCGCCGGCGCCACGACGCTGCTCTACTTCAACGCCGTCATCGCCGTGATGCAGGTCTTCAGCAAGTCGAGCTACCTGCGCACCCCGCCGACAACGACGCCCGTCTCGCCGCCGCTGCTGGCTCACCTTCTCCTCGTGTTCGTGTGCCTTTGCCTCGCCTTGCACGCGCTCGGCGCCCTGCATTCGGACAACGCGCCGGCCAACGGCCGGCGGGTAAAGCACCTCTACGTCGTCGATCGCTGGGGCTGAGGCTCAGTCCAGCGTGGTCGCGCTCAGCCCAAGTTGAGCACGCCGACGCAGCCACTGGCTCGGCCGGTAGCGGTCATCACCGGTAATGGCCTGCAGCTGCACCAGGATCTCGTGGCAGTCGCGGACGCCCAGCCAATCGGCGAGCGCCAGCGGCCCGCGCGGATAGTTGAGGCCGAGCGTCATTGCCGTGTCGACGTCGGCCGCCGAGGCGATGCCGATCATCGCCATCTCGCAGCCGAGGTTGGCGATCATGGCGCACATGCGCTGGGCGATGAATCCCGGCGAATCCTTGATCAGTGTCACCTTGGCACCGCTGCGTGCCAGGATGGCGGCGGCGGCATCGCGCACCAGGTCGTCGGCGCCGGGCGCAGTCATGATGGTGAGACGCTTGGCGATGTCGCCCGTGAGGTCGACGGCGACGGTGCGCCGCGGATCGAGATTGCGCTCGACCACCGTGGTCGTGCAGTCCTTGCCGATGGGCGCCACCAGGATCGGGCTTTTGCCGTCGTCGACCGCCAGCGCCTGCGCGCCCGCCGCCAGGACCAAGCCGACCAGCTTCTCGTTGTGGCTGTCCATCACCACCACGCGCGCCGCCGGCACGACGGACGGCAGGTGATCGGCGCCGGGATCGACCTTGCCGCCCTTGGCGTCGTAGGCGTACCAGCCGCCGCCCGTCTTGCGGCCGAGCCGTCCCGCCGCATAGAGGCTCTCGTGGTACGGGCTCGGCGTCATGCGCCGGTCGTGGAAGAAGCCTTCGTAGATGATCTTGCGCGCCGGGAAGTTCACGTCGATGCCGGTCAGGTCCATCAGCTCGAACGGCCCCATGCGGAAGCCGCAGCTGTCGCGCATCACGGCGTCGATCTGCGAGGGCGTCGCCCTGCCCTCCTGCATGATGCGCAGGCCCTCGGTGCCGATCGCCGTGCCGCCGAGATTGACCAGGAAGCCCGGCGTGTCGCCCACCACCACAGGCACGCGCGTCTGGCGCTTGCCCAGCGCCACCATGGCGTCGACCACCCACTGCGCGGTGTCGGCGGCGCGGATCACCTCGACGAGCTTCATCAGCGGCACGGGATTGAAGTAGTGCATGCCGCAGACGCGCTCGCGATGCTTCAAGGAGCGCGCGATCGAGGCGATGCGGATCGACGAGGTGTTGGAGGCGAGGATGGTTTCGGGGGAGACCACGGCTTCCAGCTCGCCGAACAGCTTCTGCTTGACCTCGAGGTTCTCGAACACCGCCTCGACCACGACCTGACACGCCTTGAGGTCATCGAGCTTGTCGGCGATACTGAGATTGGCATCTGTCTTGGCAACGTCGGCATCGGTCAGACGGCCCTTGGCGACCAGCCCCTTCAGTGTCTCGAGAATGGCGGCCTTCGCCTTCTGCGCACCGCCGGCTGCGGCGTCGAACATGATGGCCTTCATGCCGCCTTGCGCCGTCACCTGCGCGATGCCGCGCCCCATGGCGCCAGTTCCGACCACGCCCACGACCAGATCGGAGCGGTTCACATCGAGAGCCATCTTACTGTCCTTCCTTCTTTCCGGGAGCGCGGGCCTCTGGCCCGCATCATGATCATGAGCGGGCCAGAGGCCCGCGCTCCCTTAATTCTTGCCAGCATACCCCGCAGTCTTCAGACCGCCGGTGATCTCCTCCAGCGCCGCCGGGTCCTCGATGGTGGCCGGCATCTTCCAGTCCTCGCCGTCGGCGATCTTCTGCATGGTGCCGCGCAGGATCTTGCCCGAGCGCGTCTTGGGCAGGCGCGGCACGACGATCGCGGTCTTGAAGAAGGCCACCGGTCCGATGCGGTCGCGCACCAGCTGGACGACTTCACGCACGGTGTCCGCGGCCGGCCGGTTGACGCCCGCCTTCAGCACCAGGAAGCCGAACGGCACCTGGCCCTTCAGCTCGTCGGTGACGCCGATCACGGCGCATTCGGCGACATCGTTGTGGCTGGCCAGCACTTCCTCGATCTGACCGGTCGACAGGCGATGACCCGCGACGTTGATCACGTCGTCGACGCGCGTCATCACCGAGACATAGCCGTCGCGGTCGATGAAGCCCGCGTCGCCCGTCTTGTAGTAGCCGGGATAGTCGGCGAGATAGGCCTGCCGGAAACGCTCGTCGGCATTCCACAGCGTCGGGAAGGTGCCCGGCGGCAGCGGCAGCTTGGCGGCCAGCGCGCCAACCTCGCTCGCCTTGGCGATCGGCTGGCCCTGCTCGTCCAGCACCTGCAGGTTCCAGCCCGGCGCCGGCACCGAGCAGGAGCCCGGCTTGATCGGCATCGGCTCCAGCCCGACGAAGTTGCCGCAGATCGCCCAGCCCGTCTCGGTCTGCCACCAGTGATCGACGATCGGCACGCCGAGAAGCTTTTGGGCCCATTCGATGGTCGGTGGATCGCCGCGTTCGCCTGCCAGGAACAGCGTGCGGAACGTCGAGATGTCGTAGTGCTTCAGGAGCTTGCCGTCGGGATCCTCTTTCTTGATGGCGCGAAACGCCGTCGGCGCCGTGAACAGCGCCACCGCGCCATGCTCGGAGATGACGCGCCAGAAGGAGCCGGCGTCGGGCGTGCCGACCGGCTTGCCCTCGTAGAGAATGGTGGTCGCGCCCAGGATCAGCGGCCCATAGACGATGTAGCTGTGCCCCACCACCCAGCCCACGTCGGAGGCGCACCACCAGACCTCGCCGGGCTTGATGCCGTAGAGGTAGCGCATCGACCAGTCGAGGGCGACGGCATAGCCGCCATTGTCGCGCACCACGCCCTTGGGTTGGCCCGTCGTGCCGGACGTGTAGAGGATGTAGAGCGGATCGGTGGCTTTCACGGGCACGCAAGCGCGCGGTGCTGCCTTTGCCACCGCCTCGTTCCAGTCGAGGTCGCGGCCCTTCACCAGGAACGCCACGGCCTGCGGCCGCTGCAGGACGATGCAGCGCGGGATCTTGTGGCTCGCGAGCTCGATCGCCTGGTCGAGCAGCGGCTTGTAATGCACGATGCGCCCCGGCTCGATGCCGCATGAGGCGGTCAGCACCAGCTTCGGCGAACAGTCGTCGATGCGCGTGGCAAGCTCGTTGGCGGCAAAGCCGCCGAACACCACCGAATGCACTGCGCCCAGCCGCGCGCAGGCGAGCATCGCCATCACCGCTTCGGGGATCATCGGCATGTAGATGATGACACGGTCGCCCTTGGCAACGCCCTCGGCGGCGATCGCGCCCGCGAGTTTCGCCACATGATCGCGCAGCTCGCGATAGCTGAAGCGCTTCTTCGTGCCGGTGACGGGCGAATCGTAGATCAGCGCCGTCTGTTCGGCGCGGCCGCCGTCGACATGGCGATCCAGTGCATTGTGGCAGGTGTTGAGTTCGGCGCCGGCGAACCAGCGGTAGAACGGCGCATGGGACTCGTCGAGCACCTTGTCCCAGCGGCGGCTCCAGTCGATTGCCTTGGCCTGCTCGGCCCAGAAGCCCTCGGGGTCACTCAAGGAGCGCTGATGCACTGCGCGATATTTGTCACCGACGGCCATGACGGCGTCTCCTCCCTTTCCGGACAAGGCTTAGCGTCGGCCATGGACCGTCGCAATCCGGATGTGTGACCATGGCCAAGTTGTTTTTGAGGAGAGAGTTCCATGTTTCGCAGCCGGTTCGTTGCCGGGCTCGGTCTCGCGCTGGTATTTGCCGGCGCGGCGGGCGCGCAGGCCTGGACGTCGTTCAGCCCCGAAGGCGGTCGCTATCGTGTCGATATGCCGGGGATGCCTGCCGTCAACACCCAGCCGATCAGCGGGCCCGGACAGACCATCACCATGACCGATGCCAAGGTTGATTTGCCCAGCGCGAGCTATGCGGTGTCGTTCGTCGACTATCCCGATCGCATCGCGCTCTCGGCCTCGAGCGACGTCATGCTCGACAAGGTGCGCGATGGAATGTCCGCCGGCAACACGCTGCGCGGCGAGAAGAAGCTCACGCTCGGCCGCGCGCAGGGCCGCGAATTCACACTGACGAAGGCAAGCGGCGCCACCGCGGCCGTGCGCATCTACTGGCAACGCAATCGCCTCTACCAGCTCTCGGTCACCGGCGGTCCCGGGATCGAGTACCAGCCCGATACGCGGCGCTTTTTCGCCTCCTTCGCGCTCGTTAGGTC
>JADHLS010000097.1 GCA_016780605.1 Reyranella sp. | reverse complement strand
TGATTTCCGATGTTCTGGTCATGGTCGCGCCCTCCCTTACGCGCTGCCCGACGCGCGCTTGATGGCGGCGCGGATGCGGGGGTAGGTGCCGCAGCGACAGATGTTGCCGCTCATGGCGTCGAGGATCTGCTGGTCGGTGGGCTTGGGCGTGTCCTTCAGCAGCGACGCCGCCTGCATGATCTGCCCGACCTGGCAGTAACCGCACTGGGCGACGTTGAGCTCGCGCCAAGCCTTCTGCACGGGATGCATGCCGTCGGCCGACAGGCCCTCGATGGTGATCACCGCCTGGCCGTCGATATCGCCGACCTGGACCTGGCAGGAGCGCACGGCCGTACCGTCGAGATGCACCGTGCAGGCACCGCACAGCGCCCGGCCGCAGCCGAACTTGGTGCCGACCATGCCGGCAACGTCGCGCAGATACCAGAGAAGCGGCGTCTCCGGGTCGCCGTCGAAGGTGTGTGCCTTGCCGTTGACTGTGAACTTGCTCATGGAACTGTCCTCCAAGGAATGCTCGAGGCCAATTCGCGTCCGTCGGCGTGCGATCGACGTCCTGCCGTTCTTGCAACGTGCAGCACAAAAAAAGGCGCTCGAGGATGAGGCCGAGCCTAACCGACTTGCGGGGCCTCAACCACGAGAGAAGCCGGCACGGCCGATGAAGATATCGCCGAGCCGGATCGTCCTAGGAGATGTCGCTTGCCTTGATGCGCTTCACGCCGGCGTCGGTCATCTGCTTCCAGGCGTTGGCCAGCGAGCCGTTGAGGTCGATGGCTCGCGTGGCGTCCTCGATGACGTAGGTCGTGAAGCCGAGCTTGCGCGCATCGAGCGCGGTCCAGGCGACGCAGAAGTCGGTGGCAAGCCCGGTCACGAACACCGTGTCGATGCCGCGCTCCTTCAGGTAGCCGGCCAGCCCGGTCATGGTCTTGCCGTCGGCCTCGACGAAGGCCGAGTAGCTATCGACGTTCTTGTTGAAGCCCTTGCGGATGATCAGCTCGGCCTTGGGCAGCTTGAGATCCTTGTGAAGGGCGGCGTCGTCCGAGCCCTGCACGCAGTGGTCGGGCCACAGCACCTGCGTGCCGTAAGGCATGGCCGTGGTCTCGAAGGGCTTCTTGCCGGCATGGGAGCTGGCAAAGGAAGCGTGGCCCGGCGTGTGCCAGTCCTGGGTCACGACGATATTGTCGAACGAGGCCGCGAGCTTGTTGATCAGCGGCACGACCTCGGCGCCTCCCTTCACCGGCAGCGTGCCGCCATCGACGAAGCAGTTCTGGACATCGACCACGATCAGCGCCGACTTGGCATCGGGCTTGACGGTTTGGGCGCGCGCGGGCCTGAGAGCACCGACGGCCACCAGGCCAAGAGCAGCGGCTGAGCGGAGCAGGAAACGGCGTGAGATGTCAGGCGAAGCGATGGCTGTCATGGCAACCTCCGTGGGGACGCACCCCCAAGTCTAGCAAAGGCCGGGCTGACGGCTAACGCTCGAACTTGCCTGTCAGGGTCGCCTTCTCGATGGTGTTGAAGTGCAGCTGGAAGCCGACAATGGCGGCCGAGGTGTCGGCGTTCACCGGCAGGGCGTCCTGCTTCACGGCGAACAGGGTGAAGACGTAGCGGTGCGGGCCATGGCCTTCCGGTGGGCAGGGCCCGCCATAGCCCGGCGCGCCGAAATCGGTGCGGGTCTGCAGAGCTCCCTTGGGCAGCAGGCCGGCCTTGGGATTGCCCGCATCGAGCTTGAGCTCGGTCGTGCCCGCCGGGATGTTCACCACCACCCAGTGCCAGAAACCCGAACCCGTCGGCGCGTCGGGGTCGAAGCAGCTGACCGCGAAGCTCCTGGTGCCCTCCGGCACGCCCGACCAGGAGAGCTGCGGAGACTTGTTGCCGCCGCCACAGCCGAAGCCGTAGTCGGCCGACAGGATGTGATCCAGCTTGAGGGTCTCGCCCTCCTTGAAGCTGCTGCTCGTAAGCGTCAGAGCCATGCGCTCCTCCCCGAACCGGTCAGGCCGACCTTCTTAAGGCACTACGAACTTCCTGCTGTTGATCGGCAGCTGGCGGATCACAGTCTCGGGCACTTGCAGATTGTTGGCCAGGGTGTCGGCCGGCACGGTCGACATCCAGTCGTTCAGCTCGATGCTTTCATAGTCGCCGGCGTTGAAGACGATCAGAATTTCCGCCGGCTGGTCCTTGGACGGGTTCTTGAGCGCATGGCCGTAGCCGCGCGGCACGTAACCGACATCGCCGGTTTCGAGCCGACTGATGCTCGACTTGCCTGCCGAGGCAAAGACGCTGAGCTCCATCGAGCCGCTCACGATGAATTGCCACTCGTCGGCGTTGGGATGCCAGTGCAGGCCGCGCATCGCGCCCGGCTCGAGCCGCATGAGGGCGCCGGTCATGTTGAAGCTCGCCGGAAACTCCTTGGCGGAGACCACACGGATGGAACTGCCGTTCAGCACCGACTCCGGCTTCTCGCCCCTGAGCTTGTAGGTGTGCGACATGGCGAGCGGCGGCGTGTCGCGATTGCGTGGCAGCGAATCGGCGAGAGACGGCACGGCGCCGTTGACGCGCGAGATATAGACCTGCTTTTTCGGCAGGCGCTCGATCTGCTCCTGACTCCAGCCGAGATATTCGGTCAGCATCGACATCGGCGTGTTGGCGATCCAGTCGGTGATGCTGAAGGTCGACTGCTCGGTGAACTCGCCGTTGTTGAAGACCAGGATGAACTTCGTGCCGGTGGGGCCGAGCCCTTCGATGCTGTGGCCCCAGCCCTTGGGGAAATACCAGATGCCGCCCGCATCAACATCAGCCACCTGCACCTGGCCCCACGGGCTGGTCAGCGTGATACGCGAGCGGCCTTCGATGACGTAGGCCCATTCGGCGGCGTCGGCGTGCCAATGCAACTCGCGCAACGCGCCGGCTTCGAGCGTCATGTAGACGCCCGCGATGTTCTTGCTGACGGGAAAGTTGTAGGTGCCGGCCTGGCGCGCCGTGCCCCCGTCATATTGGGTAACCGGTACTTTGCTCAGCGCAAAGGAAAACGCCGGCAATCCCTTGCCCCAGTCAGTGCCGGCGAGCGACTTGGCCGCCTGGATCTGTGCCGCCGAGGGTCGCTCCGGCGGCGGCTGCGTCGGAGCGGCCTGGGTGGAGGGCGCCTGGCCGACGGCCGGGAACGCGACAACAAGAAACAGAAGCGCTGCCGTGATGATCTTTGTTCGCACGTCCCATTCCCCCTTGCGATGTCGTCGCGGTCGACGCCCCTCCACCAAGACAAATATTAGAGGCGAAACCGCGGCAGGTCGACTCGACCAATTTGATTCAGGATCGGGTGACGTCTCGCTCCGCCGGGCACAACGAGAGCCAGAGCAGGATCAGGAGTCCAGGCAGCACGACCCAATTGAGTGCCCCGCCCGGTGGGGTGCCCACCGTCGTGAGGGGCTTGAGATGACCGGCCAGTCCGCGCAGGCAGGGCTCGGCGGAGAAAACCAGCAGCACCAAAGGCACCGTGCCGCGCCAGCGCAGCAACAGCGCCCACAACAGCACGGCGAGCAGGAGCTGGCTCGCCCCCCACTGGCCGAACAGCGCCACGATGTCGGAGCCGGCGGCGACCGCGATATCGATGGTGGCAATCGAATGGGCGCCGCCGTCGGGCAACAGCAGGTGGATCAGGCTGCGCGTGGTGATCACGAGCAGCCAGGCGATCGCTCCCCAGAAAGCGAGCCGCGGTCCTTCGTAGACAGTCGGGTCGGCCGGCAATAGCGCCGTCGGCGATGGGCGCCATGATGTCGGCAGGACGGAAGTCCTCATCACCGACACTCTAGCCTGCGGGGCGAAAGACGCGATCATGAAAAGATTGGCCGGGCGCCGCGGCGGCGCGATTCTTGCGCCATCGATGATCAGCACCGGGGGCAGGACCGCATGAGCTACAGGATCAATCTCAATGCCGATATCGGCGAAGGCTTCGGTGCCTACGACATCGGCAACGATGCCGATCTCATGACCATCATCCGCTCGGCGAGCGTCGCCTGCGGCTTCCACGCCGGCGACGCCAACACCATGCACAGCCTCACCATGCTGGCCAAGCAGAACAATGTCAGCCTCGGCGTGCATCCGGGCTTCAACGATCTGTGGGGATTCGGCCGGCGCAAGATCGAGATGGATCCGCACGATCTCGAGCTGATGGTCGCCTACCAGATCGGCGCCCTTCAGGCGATGGCGCGCTATGCCGGCCTGCCAGTGACGCATCTCAAGCCGCATGGCGCCCTGAACAACATGGCGGCCGTGCGGGAGGACTATGCGCTGGCGATCGGACGGGCGATCCAGACCGTCGACGACAGAATCATCTATGTCGCATTGGCCGGCTCGCAGATGGAGCATGCGGCGCGCAAGCTCGGGCTGCGGCTGGCGCGCGAAGGCTTTGCCGACCGCCACTATGAAGACGACGGAAACCTGAGCCCGCGCTCGATCCCCGGGACGGTGTTCAAGGATCCCGACAAGGCGCTGAAGCAATGCCTCAGCATGGTGAAGGAGCGCTGCCTCACCTCGCGCCAGGGCAATCGTGTGGCGGTCGAGGTCGAGACGATCTGCGTCCACGGCGACGAGCCCACGGCCGTTGCCGTCGCTCGCCATGTGCGCCGGGGCCTGGAAGCGGCCGACTGCCGCGTCGTCGCCCTGCCTGAGATGTTCAATTGAGCGACCGAGCCGGAGACCAGCGATGCCTGCCGTGATGAGATTGCTTTGGGCGATGGCGCTCTTCACTGCGGCACCGGTTACGGCCTTCGCGGGCTATCCCGACCGGCCCATCACCATCACCGTGGGCTTCGCGCCGGGCGGCGCCAGCGACGTCGCCGCGCGCATCCTGGGTGAGCGGCTGACCAGGTCGCTGGGTGTCGCCGTCGTGGTCGACAACAAGCCCGGCGCCGGCGGCTCGATCGCGGCGGCCGCCACCGCCGCGGCCGTACCGGACGGCTATCGCATCATGCTGTCGGATCCCGGCGCCTTCGCCATCAACCCGATCGTGCAGCCACAGAACGCCAAATACGATCCGCTGGCCGATTTCACGCCGATTGCCCTGGTCGGCCAATCGCCGCTGATCCTGGTCGTACCATCGACCAAGCCCTTCACCAGCGCCCGCCAGCTCGACGACTACCTGAAGGCCAGTCCCGGCCGTGCCAGCTACGCCTCGTCGGGCCCGGCTGGCATCACCCAGTTTGGCGCCGAGGTCTATCTGAAGCGCGCCGGCGATCTGTCGGCTGTCCACGTGCCCTATCGTGGCGGCGCGCCGATGATGGAGGCGCTGGCCAAGGGCGAGGCCGACTTCGGCGTGGCCGTGCTCGCCTCAGCCGTGCCGCTGATCAGCTCCGGCGCCGTGCGGCCACTGGCGCTCGCCGCCCCCAGCGCCACGGCTTTGGTCGAGAAGGTACCGCTGCTCGACCAGCTCGGCATGAAGGGTGCCGAACTGACCTCGTGGGTGATCATGATCGGGCCCAAAGGCCTGCCGCCGGAGATCGTCAATCGGCTGAACGCGGCAATCAACGAAGCGATCGCCGAACCCGATGTGAAGGAGCGGCTGCTCAAGGCTGGCATCGAGACCTATCCGCCGGCGACGCCGGCTCAGATCGGCGCCTACCTCAAGCAGGACGTCGAGCGTTATCGCGCCTACCAGACCGAGCTCGGCGACCGTCTCACGAAGTGACCTCTATCAGCCGGGTCCGTCGGCGATGATCAGGTTGCCGAAGCTGCTGTTATGGCGGAGTCCGATCACCTTCTGGTAGTCGGGCGAGCGGTACCAGCCTTCGGCCTGCTGCCGCGACGGAAACTCGATGATCACCAGCCGCGGATGGGGCCACTCGCCTTCCAGCACAGTGAACTTGCCGCCGCGGACGACAAAGCGACCATCAAACGGTTCGAGAGTCTTCAGGACCTGCTCGCGGTATTTGCCGAACATCGCCTCGTCCTTGACGGTCTCGGTGGCAATCACGAAAGCCTTCATGACAACTCCCTTGTCCTTCGGCGCCATGGCGGGTTGCCGACCGCCCAGGGCTTACCAAATGCAGGGACGACAGAGGAGCCCCGTCATGTCGCTGCTGCTAAACATCGATGTGCCCGACGTCGAGGCCGCCCAGCGTTTCTACACGGAAGCGTTCGGGCTGAAGGTCGGCCGCCGCTTCGGCGCCGATTTCGTCGAGTTGCTGGGCTGGCCGGCACCCGTCTATCTGCTGACCAAGAAGGCCGGCACTGTAGGGGCGGGCGGCGATCTCAGGCGTTACGAGCGCCACTGGACGCCTGTGCATCCCGACATCGTGGTCGATGACGTGGACGCGGCCGTCGCTCGTGCCGTGAAGGCGGGCGCCAAAGTGGAGGCGCTCGCAAAGGACGCGCCCTACGGCCGCATCGCCATGCTGGCCGATCCGTTCGGCCACGGCTTCTGTCTGCTGCAGTTCAGCGAGAACGGCTACGACGCGCTACTGTAGTCCAGCACAAGCCTATCACATGACGTGCAACGGGCGATCCGTTGCCGGATCGCCCGCGCTGTCGCTCCTGTCCTGCAATAGCAGCAGAAGAGATCAGGTCATCGCGTTCGAGACGTTGGTCAGCACGCCGTTAACCTTGGTGCCGACCGAGCGCATGGCAACGATGGCGGCGACGGCGATCAGCGAGGCGATCAGCGTATATTCGATGGCCGTGGCGCCATGCTCGCTCTTCATCAAACGACGGAAAATGGACAGCATCTGGGAATCTCCAAGAATAAAAGAATACGTTCTCTTCGCTATTGGCCGGACTCTGGGGAAATCCAACGCCTTACTCAACGCCGGCACCTTACGTCAGGGTGGGGCGATGCCCGGCATCGATTTGGGTAACAATTGCAAAGAAATGTATCAGTGGTGTCCAAGCACGCCGATTGCATAAGCTGCCGGGACGGAAAAAGGAGCACGGTATGGACAGCGAGATCGATCCCAAGACCTTCTGGAAGGCCATCGGCTGCCGGGCAATCGGCGTTGCCGTCGTGACCGCCAAGGGAACGGATGGCCCGGCCGGCTTCCTGGCGCTTTCGGCGACCCATTTGTCGGCCAGCCCGCCCATGATGCTGGTGTCGATCGGCGTCACGACGTCGGCGCTCGCCGCCGTGAAGCAGGGCAATCACTATGCCATCAACTACGTCCCCAAGGGCCGTGACGACCTCGCCAAGGAGTTCGGTGGCGGCGGCCAGCTGAAAGGCGCCGACCGCTTCAAGGCCGGGGACTGGGCAACGCTGAAGACCGGCGCACCAACCCTGGTCGATGCCGTGGGTGTCATCGACTGCCAGCTCGAGGAGATGATCGAACGGCACGGAACCGTCATCGCGCTGGGCCGGGTCGTAGGCTACAGCGCCTCGACCAAGGATCCGCTGATCAGCTTCCGCGGGGGCTATCTCTGACGGCGTCAAGCTGAGCAACCGTTTGACAGGTTCCTCTGTTGTGCAATCGACAGAGGGAGGAATTCGTCATGAGGTTTGTCGCACTCAGCGCCTGTGCGGCGGGAGTTGCTGTCCTCGCTGCCGGCTGTACCACTGACGCAGACGGCCCCTACTACGGCTATTCGCAGGGCTATGCCTATCCGTCGGGCTACTACCAACCGACCTACAGCTACAACCAACCGAGGCATAGCTATTACCAGCCGCGGTACGGCAACTATCAGCCGAACTACGCCTATTACTCGCCGTACCGGCCGCCCCGCTACGGGTACTCGTCGCCCTACTATTATGGCGCCAGTCCCGGAGTGACCTTCACCGCCTACCTGCCGCCTGGCGGCACCGTGCCGTAGTCGCGAGCGTCGCCCGAACAAAATTATTTGATCACGCAACCAAACTGCGGGAGCTCCGCATTTCTGGACATCGGAAAGGAGCGCCTATGACCTACCTGGATCTGGCTCCGGCCACGACGGCCTTGCGTTTGCGCCCGCATGAGTTCCAAGTCACGCGCGGCGATCTTCACCATCTTCCCAGCCGGCATATCTTCCGCTTCGCCGCGGAGGATGATGTACGGATCGATGCCGTGTGCGATTGCTCACTGCTGCGGGCTTCCCCCGAACAGGCGCGCGTGTTCCACGCCGCCTATCGCCAGTGGCATGCGGACTATTGGCGGCCGCAGGAAATCAACCGCCACTTCGCATCGCACTTCGCGCCGCCGCCATTATGGCGTCGTGCGGCCATCTGGCTTCTTCAGCGCCTGCTGGCGCAGCCGCACGCTGACAAGGTGCCGAAGCCGGTCGGTGCTCCGCTCCAACCGGTGAACTGACGGCCGCTCTCCAAGCGGTCACGACAAGGCCACGCGCTGATCAGTGCGTGGCAGGGCGGCTATTACGCCTGCAGCAGGCTGCCGTAGCCGGTCACGGCCGTGCGCACGCCCGATGTCCGCAGGCAGTGCCAGAGGCTCGCCTGGTTGGCCGAGATGACCGGCCGCTTGAGGTCCGTCTCGAGGGCTTCGAGGATGCCGACGCAGCGGAAGCCTGTGCCGGCGATCAGGACGCCGTCGGCCTCGGCCGGGCAGCCTGCCCTGATCTGCGCGTAGAGCGGCTCGATCTCCTGCTCGAAGCCGAGGCCCTGCCCGACCAGCTCGCCCGGCGGCAGATCGCGCCACTTACGTCCGGGGTCGTAGCGCAGGTGGCCGGCCAAGGTCACACCGTGATCGCCGTAGTAGCGCAGGCCTGAGGCGACCGTGTCGTCGTTGAACCAGGGCGGCAACACGAGAAACGGGCGCTTGACGGCCAAGGCACGCAAGGCCGCCAGGATATCGAGGCCGTTGGTGCTGACGAACGTGTCCGCAGCAAGCAAAGGCGCCAGGGCGGCAACGGTGGCCTCGTCCCAGCCCTTGCCGCCGACGAGGCTGCTGGAGCTGTGGCCGACCGTGACGGCAGCGAGGCGCATGGCCGCGAACTGCTGACAGCCGCGTAACAGGTCAGGCTCAAGCTCGACACTCTTACGATCGTTGTTCCAGCGGGCCCACGGCGCACGCGCCGTCACGCGTGCGGCATGCACCGATACGCCAGCTGGCGCCATCGCCCACCATTCGGCTTCCGGCACGGCCTCATTGCCGACGATGAACAGGCCGACGCGAGCGCGCCAGCCCCAGTTGTCGTTGCTCAAGCTGTTGGACGTCACGTCGAAACGAGGCCTTCCAGCCAGCGCCGCGCCGGGGCGGCACTGGCGAACAGCCGCATCGGACGATCGGCCGAGGCGAGGATGCCGAGGATGCGTCCCACCGCTTCCCGCTTGTCGTCGGACATCACAATGGCGAGCGCGCCGACCGGCAAGTGATGATAGCTCCGGATACGCGCACCGAGCGCCATCAGGTCTTCCTGGTCCATGCTGAGCCTGCCCGCGCTGCCGTCGACCAGCTTTCGATACGCGATGGCTCCGCCGCCTTCGATGGCGTCGAGATAGGCATCGGCATCGGCGCGCGTCACTTCGCCTTCGGCGGTCACGATGACGAGCTCCGCCTTCGAATCGATCGTCCAATAAAGCGGCATTTCATTTGAGGTACCATCGGCTTCCCTGCTCGGCAGTGATGAAACGCACACCCAGATCGTTTCCCGCTTCGAGTTCCTGCAGTATCTGCTTTTGCGGCTGCTCTTTGGTGAGCGAATACTTGATGTGACTCACCACGACTGTCAGCTCCTTGAGCGCGTTGCCGCCCGCCAGCTTGTCGAGAGTGCGCAGCTCCTCCAGCACATAGCGCGGCGTCAGATGGCCGAACAGCAGGTTGTCGGGCCGGTCGCTGGTGTAGGACGCCTCGATCACGATGGCTTTCAGCCGCTTCTGCCGGGCGCGTTCGGCCACCGCGCTCCACACATCGCGCATCTTCGTGCCCTTCTCCACCGCATCGGGGCCGGTGTCGCCGAAGCACAGCAGCGCATCGTTGCCGCTCTCGAGCAGGAAGGCCGTCGATTCCATGCCGCCATGGCTCAAGGGAAAGGCCGTCACCGTCATGGCGGTGTCGGCGATGGGCACGGCAGCGCCCGGCGTCAGCTCGGCAAAGGCATACTTCTTGAGCTGCGGCGCCTTTCCGCGGTCGGTGAAGTTGGGCCAGGCGCGCCAGTTGAAATAGGTCTCCACCAGATCGGTCGCGACCGACGGCAGGGCGTAGATGGGCTTCTTGCTGTCGTCGGGCGAGGCCACGATCAGGCCGGCGACATGGTCGAGATGGGCGTGACTGATCAGGTAGCCCTTGATCGAGTTGGTGAGCACGTAGCCCACACGGCTCAGGGGCGAATCGGCAGGCACCGTGATGCCGGAGAAAGCGCCCTTCTCCTCGGCCACGCGCAGGCCGTTCACCACCGTGCCGGCATCGCAGGTCACGCCGCGCGGATCGCCGTGCGGGTGAATGAACATGGCGCTGAGATTGCCATCCTGGATGCCGCCCAGCGCGCCCAGCACCACGAGATCAAAGCCGTCGGCGGCTTGCGCCCGCTGGATCACCGGCATCAGTGCAAGGGCAAGGGCGGCCGCAGCTAGTCCTGGTCTCATGGGTCCTCCGACGTCAGCGCCGGAACCCTAGCCCATCCGATCGGTCACCGACATGACGGCGGCTTGCGTGCTAGCGGCAGCTTTCGAGGAACGAGCGGCCGCGCTCGGTGAGCTCGATCTGCCGGCCGCGCCGCACGACCAGGCCACGGTCGGTGCACTCCTCCCACACCGGCAGGCGTGGACAGGAAGTGCGCCAGCCGTCCATCACCTCTGCATAGGTGCGCGGGCGCTTGTCGATCCATTCGAGCAGGTCGCCCATCAACGGGAGCAGCAGCGGATCCATGACCATATTGTGCGCCATCCCGGTCCTGGGCGCCAATATATGGAAGAG
>JADHLS010000096.1 GCA_016780605.1 Reyranella sp. | reverse complement strand
TCCTTGTCTGCCGGGGACTTGGTGTTTGGTGGTGTGGAGGGTTTGGCGACGTATTTGTCGTCTTCGTAGAATTTCATGCTAGCCGGATTGCTGGCGCGAAAAACGATCAGGTATTGGTTTCTATTGCAGAAGGCCGCGAGCTTCGCGATGTGCTTTCCAAGCATGCCAACGTACGGCTCCGCCTCCTCAGGCGTCATGAGCACTGGCTTGTGCGAACGCGGCATTGCGCGGACGCGCGCATTGAAGTCGTTGACGTAAGACGAGTAAGCCACTCTCTCGTCATTGAGTTCCTTGTATCGGCGCCAGCATTCGGCATCGGTGGATGACCTTTTGAGCACTGCAGCGCATTGCGCATTGAAGGCCTGCCCCTCCTGCTGAAGCATCGAATACGACTTCTGCAGGACACGGTGCTCACCCTGCAGCTGGGATCGACCGGGCTCGATAGCGTCGACGGGTACTTCGAGCAGTGACGGGATCGAGTCCCCATCGGAACTTGGCGCTACTGCCGTAACAGGAGCAGCCGGACCGTTGGTGCCCGAACCGCCGGCCTGCGCCGCCGTGGGCTGGTTGGCCGTCGCTATCTGCTGCGGGGCCGGCGGGATCGGGGGCGTGGTGGTGCCGTGCTGGACGTTGGGCGGCGAGTTGACTTGCGGCGCGTTGAGTTGGGGCGTTTTCACTTGCGGCGTGTTGGCCTGAGGCGTTGTGACCGGAGGCGTCTGAGGAGGCGCGCCGCGAAGCGTCGTGACATGAGGCGCTGGCGTGACTGGAGGCGTCGCAGCTTTCGGCGACGGGGGTGTCGTGACCGTGGGTGCAGGCGGGTTGGTGCCCGGCAGCCCGCTGGTCGTGGACCGATCCACATCGTCAGACACGCCACTTGGCGGAGCCGTTGCACCTGGGCGCGTGATCTCCGGAGGTTGGATGTTGGCCGGCGGGGCCGGCGTGTTGACTGGCGGCGTGTTGACTGGCGGCGAGTTGACTTGCGGCGCATTGACCTGAGGCATCGCGACCTGAGGAGCCGTTGGTGGCGTGGCGGCGGGCGTCGGCAATGGCGGGGTGGCAGGAAGTGCGGGCATCGTCGGTGTCGGGGGCGCGGATCCGCCCAGGTCCTCTTGATATGGCAGTGTGCCGCTCGCGCCCGTGATGCCGAGATTTTCCAACTGCGTTTGCAGGGGAGGCAGCACTCCCTTCACGATCATGATGAGTTCATGAGTTTCCGAAGCTTGTTCAAGCCAGGCGCCAATGGCCTGCAGGTTGGCTTTCGCGCGCTCCACGTTGGCCTTCGCACTCTCGATGTCGGCAGCGCCCATCCCGAACCGGTCCGCTCCGAACCGCTCCGCTGGCAGCACGACCTGCGGCACGCCGTCGTTCCCCAACGGCGGCGAACCGCCTGAGCCCGGCCTGGGCTGCGGCGGTTGTCCGCCCGCAACCACGGACCTCCGCGAGGCTGGCGCGCACTTGGTGCCGCCGTAGAACGTCTCTCCGATCTGCGCGAAACCGCGTGGGCAGGGGAGCGGCTGGATCTGGTGCTGTGTTGTCGGGTTGATGAGTTGCGGCGGCCGCTGCGGAGGTGCGGCTTGGCGCTGCGGAGGTGCGGCTTGCCTGTCCCGCGGCGGCGGGGCGGCTTGCCTTTCTGGCTGCGCAGGCATGCCTTGATCCTGGTCCGGCGGCGGTGCGATTCGTTCCCTCTGCTGTGGCAGAGGACATATCGCTCTTGCAGCCGGCGTGGTGACCGGTTCGCACCAAGGGCCGAAAATCGAATTGGTGCAGATCGTGTCGCCGGCTCCGCACCACCAACCGAACTGGGCCCGGGCCGTCTCGGGCAAGACCAAGAGCAAGCAAGCGGCCAGCAGCCCCGTAAGGGAACGAACTGACATCGACAATCGGGCCACCGACAATCGGGCCAACGTTGAATTGATTGTCATGGCGGCGGTCATTTCCGGATGCCCATCTGCTTCAGTTCCGCGAGGGCCGCCCAAGACTCGACCGACGTCGACCGGCAGTCCCTGGCGGCGGCGTCGAACGCTCGCGCCGCTGCTGCGCGATTCCCTTGCAGGAGTTGCCACTCACCGCCGTAGAATACCGCTTCGCAGCGTTGTTGCGAATCGGCCGATCCGGCCAGAACGGCGTCCGGATTGCGCTGGCCCCTGAACATCTGGAGTATCGGCATCGGCCATGCGTCTGGCTTGTACAGCGCCGCCGCGTGCGCGAGTTCCTCTTTGCTGCCGCCGAGACCCGCGCGCTGCTTGGCGATGTAGTGCCAGATCTCATTGTGGAGGTCGCTCGCGCCCCGATTCGCTGCAGCAAAATCCTCGGCGGCAAGGGTGAAGTGACCCTGAGAGAAAAACGCTACCCCGCGAAGGAAATGGGCCGATTGCAGCTCCGGCTGGAGGATCGTCGCCTGCGTGTAATCGCGTATCGCGCTGTCCCGGTCGCCCCTGGCGTCCCAGGTCACGCCACGCGCAACGTAGAATGGCGCCCAGCCGGCGGCGAGCCGAATCGCTTCGTCGTAATCTTGCGTCGCAATCGCCAGATCTCCCTTGAGATAATCAATCTGGCCTTTCAGGCCCCAGGCCATGGCTGCAGCCTTTTCGGCATTGCCGGGATCGAGCGCGATCGCCCTGTCGAGATCCTCTTGGGCGCGGTCACGGTGGCCGGTCCCGATCCAGGCGTTTGCGCGCATAAGGTAGAGCTCGGCCCGGTCCGGATCGAGGTCGATGGCCTCGTTCAGGTCCGCGGTCGCGAGCGCGTGTTGCCCCTGTGCCTCGCTGAGAATGGCCCGCGATCGGTAGAAGTCTGCCGAATCCGGCTGCAGGCTGATAGCCTTCGAACAGTCGGCGAGCGCGCGCGCATAGTCTCCCTGCGCTGCGTAGACCATGGCCCTGCCGTTGTAGGCCTCGGCATAGTTCGGACTGAGGCGGATCGCCTCGGTGTAATCGGCGAGCGCCCGAGCGTAGTCCTTCTTGGAGTAGTACGCATGGCCGCGCTTGGCGTAAGCCAGCACATACTTGGAATCGAGGGTGATCGCCTGACTGAAGTCCTGGACGGCCCGATCACGGTCGCCCTTCGCCGCGAGAGTCCGGCCGCGGTTGTAGAAAGCGGCGGCGTAGCCCGGCATCAATTTGATCGCCTGATCGAAGTCCGCTACGGCGTGATCGTAGTCGCCCTTCATGCCGTAGGTTTGGCCGCGCATATTGTAGGCGGCAGCGGATTGCGGCGTCGCTTGCAGCGCCCGATCCAACTCCGCGATGGCGCGATCATATTCACCGGTGGCCCCGTACTCCGCGGCGCGGACAATCAGCGGATCCGCCGCTTTTCCGTCAGTCGCCATGTTCAACCCATAGACGCTCAGTTTCCGATCGAATGGGGCCGCTTGTTGTGCCGCTGAAGCCGCCGCTGCCTTGGCGCGGTACGCCTGGTTCCGGTTGTCGCTTGCGGCCGTGAGTTTCGGATCGAGCCGAAGCGCCTCGGTGTAGTCGGCAATGGCGCGGTCGTAGTCGCCTTTGCTGGCGTACGCGACACCCCGCATATTGAATACATTTGCCCTCCCGGGATCGATCTGGATCGCAGAGGTGTAGTCGGCGATCGCGCGACTGTAGTTGCCCCGCCGCTGATAGGCGCCACCACGACCGGCAAGCGCGACGGCATCGTTGGCATCGAGCCGGATCGCCTGGCCGAGATCGTCGATCGCGCGCTCATCGTCGCCCTTCTTCCGATAGGCCTGCCCCCGCACCTTGCGGGCGAATGCGCTGTGGGGATCGAGCCTGACGGCTTCGTCCAAGTCGGCGATGCCATGGTCGGGATCGCCCTGCAGGACGTAGGCCAAACCCCGGCCCGTGTAAGCCGAAGCGTGAGCGGGAGCGAGCCGAAGCACCTCGGTGTAATCGGCAATCGCACGCTTCGGGTCGTCCTTGCCGAGGTTTGCATCGGCGCGATAGAGGTACGCGTCTACATTCTTCGGATCAAGCCGTATTGCCTCTGTGAAGTCGGCAATAGCGCGTGCGTAGTCTCTCTGTCGGGCGTAGTCGATGCCGCGCTGTGTGAAAGCCAGACCTGAGGCTGCATCCATTCGGATTGCCTCCGTGTGATCGGCCAGGGCGCGGTCGAGCTTGCCGGCTTCGCGAAAGGCCACACCTCGAGCCACCAACGCGGCTTCCCGATCATGTTGACTGAGGTTGCCGGCGTCCATCCAAGTCGTGCAGGCGTCGATTCTTGCTTGCGGAGAAGGCCCGTGATCGAAGGGCGCCGGGTCGGTGAGGCACAGGTCACGTGCAGGATCGGTTTGCGCGCTGGCGATGCCTGCCATGGTCACAGCCGCCAGTGCTGCGCCTAGAAGCATGGGACAGCAAGCAGCGGCTCCTCCGGCCAAGCCCATAGGAAAGATCACCAGCTTCTCCTTGCACAGGCTCGTAAATCCCTAGCGCGGAAAGGCGTGCGCCGTTTTGACCTGCATCAATGGCGTCGTAGGCCGGTCGCCCGATAAGGAGAAATGTCGACGCTGAAACCCGTCTCGCGCGCTGGGGGGATGCCACCAATGGCCGCGCGCTTTGGCCTCGGGCTCAGCATTATTTGCTCGCTCCTGCTGGGAGTCTCGACGGCATTTGCCCAAGGCGGCACGGAGCGCGGGATCACCGATTTCGATGAGCTGATCCGGCGTGACGAACAGAAGCAGACCGGAGGCCAAGTCGGAAGCGCAGTGCCAGCTGCGCCGTCCACTCCCGCGGCGCCGCAAGCCCAGCCCTTAGTGACAGACGATCTTGCCAGGATGCTCCAGCTGGAGCTGGGGCGCCTCGGATGCGATCCCGGGCCGCCCGATGGCATCTGGGGGCCGGCCTCACAACGGGCCGTAGCGTCGTACAACCGTTACGCCAAAGCGGAGTATTCTACGGCCGCGCCGACCCAGGAAATGTTGCGAGATCTTCAAGACCGCCGGACCCGCATGTGTCCGTCAGAACAAGCGCCGCAGTCACAGCCGCCACCACCGCTGCCATCGGAACCGCCGCCGAAAGCTGTTTCGCTCGCCGGCACATGGATCTATTCGTCCGACTGCCCGCTCGATTCCAGTTACAATTTGGTTCTCACGGCGATTGGACCCGACCAATACAAGGTGACCAGCAACCGAGAGACATCGGGCTGGGTATCCGGCAACCGGGTCCACATGGAGGCGCAGGTGCTCATCGCCCAGACTGTGTGGGACGGGACGGTAGACTCCCAGATCACCATGAGCGGGAGCGCGGCGCCGTCCCTTATGATGGGCGCCAAGTGTCACTGGCGGGCCTACAAGAGGTAGACCTTACTCCACTCCTCGCCTTTGTCTGCATCGGTCGCGCTCCACCTGCCGTGGCCGATTGCGGCAATGCGCTCGGTCCAACTCAGCAGTCTCGCTCGAGTTCGCGCATGATCAACTGGCTATCGCAATAGATGTCTGCGCCGATCTGCAACACGGGCGTCTTGCGATAACCACCGGTCGGCGCTGTCAGGTCGGGTTTCGGCATGATCATCGGAATCTCGGCCGATGCCCACGCCAGGCTTTTGAGGCCGAGGCCGAGCCGAACCTTCTCGGAATATGGAGAGATCTCGTGGTGATGAAGGATGATATCGGTCATCGAGACGGCCCTCTTTTTGCGCCGACAAACTCGGCAAGGGCGCGGCTAACGGCTTCGGGCTGCTCCAACAGGAGAAAGTGTCCCGCGCGAGGCAGGTCGATAACCCGGACGCGATCGCCGAATTGCTCGCGGAGCGCGGAGCGCGTGGCCGTTGCCGGGCGGCGCCGCTTCGTCATCGAGCCCCTGGATCACCAGAACGGGGGCTGTTCCGGCACCCCACCACTCTTCGAGCGCCACACCCCGGCTGGTCGCGAGGTGGGCATGATGCACCGCCGGCCAGCACTCGACGTGCGCAAGTATTCTCGGATCCGACGCCGGCGACAGCCAGCGCGCGCCCAGCACGGTGACGCAATCGCTGCCGTTCATCTTGATTTCCGTAGCGTTGCGAAAGGGCGTGCCTAGTGGCGTTGCGAGTCCGATGAGACCGCCGGCAGCAAGCAGAGTCACGCTGCGTCCACACTACGGGCATCTACTATCGTCCGGTCTGTCCGGTGCGCCCGGCCCGTTCCGCTAACGCTTCGTTCTTCCCATCGGCCGCTGCCGCGGAGTTGGCCGGCTTCCGCCCATGCCTGCGCTGCCGGCCGGAAACCGCTCTCTTTTCCAGCGCCTGGGTCGGCAGCCGGGTGACGGTCGAACGGGCGCTGCGGCTTATTGCCGAGGAGGGAGCACTCGATCAGGAGGGAGCCACTGTGGAGCGCCTGGCCCAGCGCCTCGGCGTAGGGTCAAGGCAGCTGACGCGATTGTTCGCACGTCATCTCCAGGCCAGTCCGTCCAAAGTGGCACGGACGCCACGTGTGGAACGAGCGAAACGCCTGCTCGACGAGACCAACTTGCCGATGACAGAGATCGCGATGCAGGCGGGCTTCGGGAGCCTGCGACGGTTCAACGCCGTCTTTACCGAAATCTACGGCAGGCCGCCGACCGAGATTCGCCGTAAGCAGCGCTAGTCCTCTATGTCCTCTTCGGGCGCGATTCTTCCATCGGGAACCGCCATTGCCACCGCTTCGCCACTGGCGGCGTCACGCGGCCAAGCGGCCAATGGGCTTTGGCAATTGTCGTGGGTTCGAGTTGGCCGATGTCTGAGCGCCGCACCGATCTGGACTGGCTGAGAATAGTCGCGTTCGCGATCCTGATCTTCTTCCACGTCGCCATGGTCTATGCGCCGGCCGATTGGGAGGTGAAGAGTCCGCGCATCGTTCCCTGGCTCACGGTGGTGCTGGAGTGGAGCGCGCCGTGGCGCCTGCTTCTGCTGTTCATGATCTCGGGCGCTGCCACGTCCTTCATGTGCCGCCGCATGACGCCACGAGAGCTCTTCGTCGCTCGCAGCGTCTTTCTTTTGCCGCCTCTTCTGTTCGCGGTGGAGGCGATATCGCCGCCCCAGCTGTACGTCAAAGCCATCGAGCGCTTCGGGTTTCACGGCGACTTCTGGCAGTTTGTGCCGCACTACTTCGATCTGAGCCGCCGGCTTTGCGATGGCGGACGATGTCTCCAAATGCCGAACTGGGAACATCTGTGGTTCGTCGCCTACCTGTGGATCTACACGACGCTGCTTGCGGTCGGCTTGGCAAAAGTGGGCCGCCTGACGTCGGCCCCGTCCTTCCATGGCATTCTGGGTGGGTGGAGGCTTCTTGTGGTGCCGTCCTTGTGCCTGGCGATGATGCGCATCGCGCTCGCACACTTCTTTCCGGAAACGCACGACCTCGTCGGGGATTGGTACCTGCACGCGGTCTTCTTTTCGGCCTTCCTGTTTGGTTTCATGTTCCTTCGAGACAATGCGGTCATGCGGACGTTCGAGTCCTTGCGCTGGCTCGCGTTGGGCGTCGGAATCGCGACGTACATCTTGCGATCGACGTACACATGGGACTATCGCGATGCCACGTTTATCCCGATCGAGTTGAAGGTCGTGATGGCATTCGACTACGGCTTCGATCAATGGAGCTGGGTGGTTGCGGCGGTGGGATTCGCAAGCCGTCATCTCCGGGAGCGCGACGGCGCCGTGCGTCGATATCTCACGGAAGCGATTTTCCCGTACTACATCGTTCACCAGCTGGTCATTGTGCTTGCCGCTCATGGGCTCACCCGGCTGGCGCTGCCGCTTGCGTTGGAAGCATTCGTCCTCGTCGCCCTGTGCGTCGTCGGGTGTGCTGCGACGTTCGAACTCGTCCGCCGCATCGAATGGCTTCGCCCCTGGTTTGGCCTGCGACCCTCGGGCCGAAAGGAAGCGATACGGTGGCCTGGCCGCCTCGCTGCCTGGACGCGTTCGCGCCTGCCGCCCCGGCACTCGTGAGACGACGCTGTCCGTAGGATCGCCACGACAAAGAGCAACAAGCTGTTGTACCTTCGCTCTCTTGTCCGCCAGGAAGCTCCAAGCAATGACCAACAGGACCATCGCGCCCCAGGACCTAAGGCAACGGCTGCGCGACGTCATCGACGGCAACGGCCATGAGCTCGCCTTCCTCGATGTGCGCGAGGATGGTCAACGCGGCATGGCCCATCCCCTGCTGTCCGTCGGCCTGCACTATTCCACCCTCGAGGCGATGGTCGGCCGGCTGGTGCCGCGCCGATCGACGCCCATCGTGCTGATGGATGGCGGCGACGGCGTCTCGGAACGGGCGGCCAAACGTCTTGCCGCGCTCGGCTATTCCGACATCGCCGTGCTGAGCGGCGGCGTCGAGGCCTGGAAGTCCGCCGGATACGAGCTGTTCATGGGACACAACGTGGTCAGCAAGTCGTTCGGCGAGCTGGTCGAGCATGCCTGCCACACGCCGTCGATCTCGGCCGAAGAGCTGAAGTCGATGCAGGATCGCGGCGACAAGCTGGTCGTGCTGGATGGCCGCACGCCCGCGGAACACCACCGGCAATGCCTGCCGGGCGGCATCAGCGTTCCCAACGCCGAGCTCGTTTATCGGGTGCACGATCTCGCGCCGAACGCCGACACCACCGTGGTCGTGAACTGCGCGGGCCGCACGCGCAGCATCATCGGGGCGCAGACCCTTCGCAATGCCGGCATACCGAACAAGGTCGTCGCCTTCCGCAACGGCACGATGGGCTGGACCCTGGCGGGCTTCACACCGCAGTTCGGCAGCACCCTGAGCTACGGACCGGTCTCTGCCGGCGGACAGGCGCAGGCTCAACAATGGGCCACGGCCATGAACAGCCGCTACGGCGTGAAGTCGGTCGATCGCAAGACCCTGGACGCCTGGCGCAAGGACGCCGGCCGGACGACCTTCCTGTTCGACGTGCGCGACGAGCGCGAGTATCCCGACGGCCATGTGCCGGGCGCGCTGTCGATTGCCGGCGGACAGCTGGTGCAGACCACCGACGAGTGGATGGGGGTGCGCGGCGCCCGGGTGGTGCTGACCGACGACACCGGCGTGCGCGCCAGCGTCACCGGCCACTGGCTCGCCCAGATGGGCTGGGATGTCTACGTGCTCGACGGCGGCGTCGGCTCCGGGCCGGTCGAGCGCGGTCCCATGATGCAGCCGGTGCTCGGGCTCGAGTCCATCGCGACATCGCAGGTTACCCCGAAGGAGCTTAAGGCTCTCATTGATGCCGGTGATGCCGTCGTGCTCGATGCCGGACCGGGCCTCGCCTATCGCCAGGCGCACATTCCCGGCGCGGTCTGGGGATGCCGGCCGCAGCTCGCCAAGGCCGTGTCGAAGCTCGGCAAGGCCGGGCGCATCGTTGTCACCTCGCCGGACGCGGTGCGGGCCAAGCTGGCTTCGCTCGATCTTGCTGAGCTGACCGACGCCCGCATCGCCGTGCTCGAGGGCGGTACGGATGCGTGGGTGGAGGCCGGGCTGCCGACCGAGAAGAGCCCTGACTCGCCCTCGAACGCGGAGATCATCGATCACCTGGTCTGGGTGGCCGGGCGTCGAACCGGCAACCAGGACGAGATGAAGCAGTACCTCGCGTGGGAGCAGCAACTCGTCGCCCAGCTCGAACGCGACGGCAATCTGCCGTTCCGCATCGTCGTCCAGTAGCTCGTCGCAATGATTGTGAGCAGGTGACAGCATTGCCGTCGCCGCACCATCCCGGCGCGACCCACGCACGCGAATTGCCGGTACATACTTTAGTCATTGACTTATGAAATCACGTCCGTTATTATGTGGCCGCCGCCAGACTCAGGCGTCCGTTCTATGCATCGTTCATCCAATAACCATCGCGCGCGGCAGGTACCGCGCGAGCCCTCCGGCTGCGTGGCCGGGATCGCCGCGCCGGCCCGCGTCTTCTGGCCGAAAACTGGTAGCGTTATTTGCGATAATTGCGAAATTCGACGATGGCCCAATCCATAGGGGGGTCGGATTCTCCAGACCACTAACAAGGTGCGGCGAAAACCTCGGGAACCTCGGAAACCTCCCTGCATCGTTGACGGCGGTGCAGGCAGTGTCCGCGGCTTTCTGCACGCTACTGGACGCGCTCAGCGAATCGGCGGCGCGTACTGGAGGCCGCCCTTGCTCCAGAGCTTGTTGAGGCCGCGGTCGATCTTGAGCGGGCTGCCCATGCCGGCGTTGCGCTCGAAGCTCTCGCCGTAGTTCCCGACCTGTTTGACGATGGTGTAGACCCACTTCTCGTCGACTCCGAGTGCCTTGCCCATGCCGGCCGTGACGCCGAGGATGCGCTTGATCGAGGGGTTCTCGCTTTTCAGCATCTCGTCGACGTTCTTGGAGTTGATGTCGTATTCCTCGGCTTCGAGCATGGCAAAGAGCGCCCAGCGCACGATGTCGGCGAACTGGTTATCGCCATGGCGCACCACCGGACCCAGCGGCTCCTTGGAGATGATCTCCGGCAGGACGACGTAGTCGTCCGCTGTGGCTGGTGGCGGCACGTTGACGGCGCGGGTCGAGTAGAGACCTGAAGCGTCGGTCGTGTAGACGTCGCAGCGGCCGGCGAAGAAGGCCGCGCGGTTCTCCTCGACCTTCTCGATGACCACCGGCTTGAAGGTCATCTTGTTGGCACGGAAATAGTCGGCGAGGTTGAGCTCGGTGGTGCTGCCTGGCGCGACGCAGACCGTGGCGCCGTTCAGCTCCTTGGCGCTCTTCACGCCGAGCTTCTTGGGCACCATGAAACCCTGGCCGTCGTAGTAGTTTACCCCGGCGAAATCGAGGCCGAGGGCGGTGTCGCGGGTCAGGGTCCAGGTGGTCTGGCGCGACAGGAGATCGATTTCGCCCGACTGCAGCGCGGTGAATCGCTGCTGGGCGCTCAGCGGCACGTATTTCACC
>JADHLS010000095.1 GCA_016780605.1 Reyranella sp. | reverse complement strand
TGGGGAGGCGATCTTCACTCAAACGGAATGTAGCGGAAGTTGAACATGAACAGGTTCTCGGCGACGCTCGGCGTTCCGCCCGCGCCGTAGTAGGCGGTGCGCAGGATGTTGCCGTACTGCAGGCCACTGCGCAGGGTGCCGTAGCGGCCGCGCAGCATGTTCCAGTTGACGCCGACCGTGAGCTCGCTCAGCACCGAGTTGTTGCCGGCGCAACCGGATCCGCCGGCATTGGCATTGAAGCAGCCGGTATTGTCGAAAGTGGGATTGCCGTAGCCGCCGCCGGGGAAGTAGCTGGCGCCGATCCAGTTCCAGCCCCAGAAGCCGTAGATGTCGAGAACGCTCGGCACGGCGTGGACGACGCCGCCGACCATGCCCGAAGCCTGCGGCAGCGGCGTCAGGCTGCCGTTCGGCAGGTAGGTGACATCCGCCATCTGGGCGGCGCCATAGCGGCCGACGCCGTAGCCGTACATGAAGTTGCCCATCAGATCGACCCAGGGACCGACGGGAATGAAGGCGCTGCCACCGAAGCCGCCGCCGAAGGCATCGTAGTTCACGCTGTTGGTGCCGAACGAGACCTGGTCGCGGAACCAGCGCGCCACGCCGAACACGTCGAAATGGCCGAAGCTGGTGTCGAGCGCGACCTTGGCGACGACGTCGGGGTAGGCGTTGACGCTGTAGTTGACCTGCGGATTGAGACCGGTGGCGCCGGGATAGCCCGTGAACACGGTCTGGCCGGTCGGCACGGCGGGCGTCCCGCCGAAGATCGTCTGCGGGGTGTTGGCCTCGATGCCCATCCAGAAATCGCCGAAGCCCTTCACCGCGCGCACCATAGGCACGCGCAGGTAGTTGTAGCCGACCATGTAGTTGTGATCGATCGTCGGCGGCTGCCACACGGTGAAAGGATCGAGTCCCTTCTTGAACGGGCTCGCCAGGGTCCAGGCCTGGCCGGCCAGGAAGTAGGCCTGCCACGCATCGTCCTGGTACTGGCCGAAAGCCTGGCGCAGGCGCGGCGTGTAGCTGCTGGTCTCCGTCGAGTTGGCCCCGCCCGCCCCGTTATTGAAGTCGATCTCACCGTAGGCGGTGATGCGGCTGTCGGCGCCGATCGGCGCATCGGCGCGCAGCGACAGGCGCGTCTGCTGGGCGCTGAGGCCAAACTCGTCGGAATTGCCCTGAGGGTTCGGCCCATAGAAAGGGATCGTGGCGTAGCCGGTGCCGGTGCCGCGGTTTTCGTTGCGGGTGCGATAGTAGCCGGTGAGATCGAGGAAGCCGCCCAAGGTCAGCTTCACGGCGCCCAGCTGGAAGGTGCCGTTCGGCTTGTCGGATTCCGGCGGTGGCGCAGCAGGAGGCGGTGGCGCAGCGGGTGCCGGCGCGGGAGCGGGTGGCGTCGAGACGGCCGCCGCGACGCGCACCGGCTTCGGCGCCGTGGCCGGTGGCTGCGCGGCAATGCGCGCCCTCTGCTTCTCGGCCGCTTCGAGCTGCTCGATGCGCTTCTGCAAGAGCTTGATCTGGTCGAGCAGCTCCTGGGTCGTGGGTTGGGTCTGGGCTATGGCCGGTCCTGCCAACGCGAGCACGACAGCGGCAGCACCGGGCATCAAGGCCCGGCGCGAGGCTTCCAACGGCATGTAACGATCCCCCTCAGCCCCAGTGTTCGGGCCGACGGCGGAGGAATCGCTACAGGCTGACGAAGCTTTGTTTACAACGTCCCGTCATCCCGACGGGAGCCGAGCGCAGCGAGGCGGAGCGGAGGGACCTATTTTGTTGATGCACCGACAAAACAGGTCCCTCGACTACGCCGCCCTTCGGACGGCTCCGCTCGGGATGACGATGGTTAATCCGCCGCCTTGTCCGGCACGTAGAGCGCGTTGCCGCCGGCTTTGAACTTGGCGCTCATTTCGTCCATGCCCTTCTTGGCATAGTCGCGGATGTCCTGGGTGATGCGCATGGAGCAGAACTTGGGCCCGCACATCGAGCAGAAGTGCGCGGTCTTGTGCGCCTCCTTGGGCATCGTCTCGTCGTGGAACTTCTCCGCCGTGGCGGGATCGAGCGACAGGTTGAACTGATCCTTCCATCGGAACTCGAAGCGCGCCTTGGAAAGCGCATCGTCGCGCAGCCGCGCCGCGGGATGGCCCTTGGCGAGGTCGGCGGCGTGGGCCGCGATCTTGTAGGTGATGACGCCGACCTTCACGTCGTCGCGGTCGGGAAGTCCCAGATGCTCCTTGGGCGTGACGTAGCAGAGCATCGCCGTGCCGAACCAGCCGATCATGGCGGCGCCGATGCCCGAGGTGATGTGGTCGTAGCCGGGCGCGATGTCGGTGACGAGCGGTCCCAACGTGTAGAACGGCGCCTCGCCGCATTCGCGCAGCTGCTTGTCCATGTTGGCCTTGATCTTGTGCATGGGCACATGGCCCGGGCCTTCGATCATGACCTGGCAGCCCTTGTCCCAGGCGATCTTGGTGAGCTCGCCCAGGGTCTCGAGCTCGGCGAACTGTGCCGCATCGTTGGCGTCGGCGTTGCAGCCGGGACGCAGCCCGTCGCCCAGCGAGAACGACACGTCGTACTTGCGCATGATGTCGCAAATGTCGCCGAAGTGCTCGTAGAGGAAGCTCTCGCGATGCTCGGTGAGGCACCACTGCGCCATCATCGAGCCGCCGCGGCTCACGATGCCGGTGACGCGGCTCGCGGTCAGCGGGACGTGGGCCAGCCGCACGCCGGCATGGATGGTGAAGTAGTCGACGCCCTGCTCGCACTGCTCGATCAGCGTGTCGCGATAGACCTCCCAGGAAAGCTTGGTGGGATCGCCGCCGACCTTCTCCAGCGCCTGGTAGATCGGCACCGTGCCGATCGGCACCGGCGAGTTGCGCACGATCCATTCGCGCGTGTCGTGGATGTTGCGGCCGGTTGAGAGGTCCATGACCGTGTCGGCGCCCCAGCGGATCGCCCACACCATCTTTTCGACCTCCTCCTCCATAGACGAGGTGACCGCCGAGTTGCCGATATTGGCGTTGATCTTGACCAGGAAGTTGCGGCCGATCGCCATCGGCTCGAGCTCGCCGTGGTTGATGTTGGCCGGGATGATGGCGCGGCCCAGCGCCACCTCGTTGCGCACGAATTCGGGCGTGATGAACTCGGGCAGCGCCGCGCCGAAGCTCTCGCCGTCGGCCAGGCGTTCCTTGGCGAGCTCGTGCGCGACCTTGCGGCCGAGGTTCTCGCGCTCGGCGACGTAGATCATCTCCTTGGTGATGATGCCGGCGCGCGCCCATTCGTACTGGGTGATCGGCTTGCCGGCGAGACCGCGCAGCGGCCGCGGCGTGTTCGGGAACGGCTGCAGCGCCGAGCCCTTCACGTTGCCGTTGTCGATCGCCTGGATCGGCCGGCCGTCATATTCCTCGACGCCGCCGCGCTCCAGCACCCACGCACGGCGCGTGCGCGCCAAGCCCTTGCGAACGTCGATGACGACGTTGGGATCGGTGTAGGGGCCGGTCGTGTCGTAGACGCGCACGCGCGGCTCGGAGGGTGCCGACAATTCGATCTCGCGCAGCGGCACGCGTAGGTCGGGCGCCGAAGCGGGCGAGACATAGACCTTGCCAGACGCCGGCAACGGTCCCGTGGTCACCTTGGGGGTAGGAGTGATGATGTTGTCCATGACGAGGATCTCCCGTGGCAAGTGGCTGACGGAGACCCGGTAGTGCTGTGCAAAGGAGGCATCCAGTCCCTTCGCCGGCATGACCCGGATCAGGTTCAAAGGGTCACCGCGCTGCCCTCAACTCATTGAGGCGAAGGCCGTCGGTATCTCAGTCCCTTGTCGGGACCCCCCTTGGACAGGGTCGACTCTATACGGGCTGGCCTGCAAGGCAACCAGGAACCGCTCCACCGGACAGCGCTTTCAATACCCTGATTGCGACCAAAGCGAGCGCAAAACAGCGCCGCCACAACTGTTCGCATCGAGGGTGCGGATGTCGATCTTTGTTGCGTCTTTCACATCGCCCATCGATTCATCGCTGATAAAGTGAACGGGCGCACATCGCGAAGGGGGAGTTCGCCGATGATCGATTGCGGGGCGAGGCGGCGCCGAGCGCCGACGGCCGGCCTGCTGCTGGGGACTTGCCTGTCGACTCTTGCCCTGGCGCCGGTGGCGGTTCTGGCGCAGTCCGCGACCTGGAGCGCCACGCCGTTGAACGGCACTTTCGGCAACAGCGCAAACTGGGTGGGCGGCACCGTGCCGGCCAATACGGCGACATTCGGCGCGTCGACCATTACCAGCATCACCACCCTCTCGCGGGCCATCGACATCCTGCAATTCAACGCCGGCGCGCCCTCATACTCCTTCACCAACAGCGGCACGCTGCAGCTCACCGGCGGCGGCATCGTCAACAATTCCTCCAACGCACCCACGATCACAAACGGCATCTTCCTGTTCGTGGAGAACGGCTCGACGACGGGCAATGCCATCATCACCAACAATGGCGGCACCACCTTCAGCGAGACCTCGACGGCCGGCACTTCCGCCATTACCTCGAACGGCGGCTCGACGCTTTCCTTCGCCGACAACAGCTCGGCCAGCAACGCCACCATCACCAGCAACGGCGGCCTGGTGCAGTTCACGAGCAGCGCCTCGGCCGGGAGTTCCACCATCACCATCAACGGCGCCGGCGGCCAGCTCAAGTTCTCCGACAGCACCACCGCCAACTCGGCGCGCATCATCGCCAACGCCGGCACGGTCGACCTCTCGGGCATGACCTCGAACCTGTCGATCGGCTCGATCGAGGGCGCCGCCAATATCACGCTGGGCGGCAGCCAGGTGACGGTCGGCGGCCTGAACCTCTCCACCACGCTCAGCGGCACGATCAGCGGCGGCGGCGGCACGATGCTGGTCAAGGCCGGCACCGGCACGCTGACGCTCACCGGCGCCAACACCTATGCCGGCGGCACCACGATAAACGGCGGCCTGATAAACTTTGCCGCCGCCAATAATTTCGGCACCGGCGCGATCACCCTGAACGGCGGTGGCCTGCAATGGGCAACCGGCAACACCACCGATATCTCGAGCCGGCTCGCGCCGCTCGGCGCCGCTGGCGGCGTCTTCGATACCAACGGCAACAATGTGACGCTGGCAACCGGCATCACCGGTTCTGGAGGGCTCACGAAGCAAGGCGCCGGCACGCTGACGCTCGGCGGTGTCAGCAGCTATTCAGGGCCCACCGCCGTCACCATGGGCACCCTGCAAGCCGGCGCCGCCAACGTGCTCGCGCCCAACAGCGCTTACACCGTGTCCGGAGGCGTCACCCTCAGCCTCAACGGCTTCAACCAGACGATCGGCTCGCTGGCCGGCAGCGGCAACGTCACACTCGGTTCGGCGACACTGACCACGGGCAACGACAACACCAGCACGACCTTCTCGGGCGTGACCTCGGGCACCGGCGGGCTGACCAAGATCGGCACCGGCACGCTGACGCTCGGCGGCAACAACACCTTCAGCGGCGGCACTATCCTGAATGCCGGCGGACTGGTGGTGGCGGGCAGCCTCGCGAGCGGCGTCACCAACAACGGCGGGGCCTTGCAGGTGAGCGGCAGCGTGACGGGCAATGTCGTGCAGAATTCCGGCAGCACGTCGCTGACGGGCAATCTGTCCGGCGGGTTCTCGCTCAACGGCGGCACGGCGTCACTCAACGGCACCGTGTCGGGCGCGGTGATAGCCAGTGGCGGCACGTTGGGCGGCAACGGCACTGTCGGCAGCCTGACGGTCGCGGGCGCCACCTTGGCGCCTGGCAACTCGATCGGCACGATCAACGTCGCCGGCAACTTCGTGCAGTCGGCGGGGGTCTACCAGGTCGAAGTGAACAACGCCGGCCAGAGCGACAAGGTCAATGTCGGCGGCACGGCCGCGATCAGCAACAGCTCGGTGTCGGTGCTGGCGCAATCGGGCAACTATGCGCGCAACACGACCTACACCATCCTGACGGCGGCAGGCGGCGTGACGGGCACCTACAGCGGCGTCACCAGCAACTTCGCCTTCCTGACGCCGTCGCTCAGCTACGACGCCAATAACGTCTACCTCAGCCTTCTCCAAAACCAGAGCGCCTTTGCGGCCGGCGCGCAGACCGCCAACCAGTACGCTGTCGGCGCCGTGCTCGACCAGGCGAATGCAACGGCGACCGGCGATCTCAACACCGTGCTGAATGCCCTCTCGGTGCTCGGCACGCAGCAGGGTCCCTATGTGCTGAATCAGATCAGCGGCCAGCCCTATGCCGACTTCGGCACGTTCAACGTCGCCAACAATGCGCTGTTCATGAATGCGCTCGGCCAGCAGATGGCCGTCGCACGCGGCGTACCGGGTACCGGCCAGCGCCAGGCTCTCGCCCAGGCATGCGAGGTCGAAGGCTGCGACGGCGCGAGCCCGTTCAGTGTGTGGGGCAGCGTTCTGGGCGGCGTCGGCTCGGCGCAGGGCAATGGCAACAGCCAGACCTTCACCTACAATGTCGGCGGCGCCGCCGCCGGTATCGACTATCGCGTGAGCCCGAGCCTGCTGTTCGGCATCGGCACGGGCTACACCAACGGCACGCAATGGGTCGACAGCTTCCAGGGCAAGGGCTGGAGCAACACAGTGAGCGTCGCGGCCTACGGCTCCTTCATGCCCCTGGGGCCTTTGGGGGGCGCCTACGTCGATGCGCTGGCGGGCTACGCCTACTCCAACAACCAGATGCAACGGCAGCTCTCGATCCCCGGCCTGCAGCCGCGCACCGCCAACGGCTCGACCGGCGCCAACCAGTTCCTGGGCCAGGTCGAGACCGGCTACGCCTTCGGCGTCTACGCGCCGGCCAACGCGACGGTGACGCCGTTCGCGCGCTTCCAGGCTTCGAGCATCAACCAGGCGGCGTTCCAGGAATGGGGCGCGAACTCGCTCAGCCTCAACGTTGCGCAACAGACGACGACGTCGCTGCGCACGACGCTGGGCGCGCAGTTCGACGGTGCGATCGGCAGCGTCGCGCTCGGACTGCGGCTGGGTTGGTTGCACGAGTATGCCGACACGTCGCGGCCTCTGACCGCGGCGTTCGCCGGCGCGCCGACGACCAGCTTCACGGTCTACGGCGCCGCGCCGCAGCGCGACGCGGCGGTGATCGGCTTCCAGGCCAACAGTCGCGTCGCCGACAACGCCTCGATCTACCTGCGCTACGACGGCGACATCGGCTCGGGCGCCGACAATCATGCACTGAACGTCGGCCTGCGGCTGAGCTGGTAGGCGTCGCACCGGGATTCAACTAATCTCGCCGGAACAGAAGCCGACCGGGAGAACGCCATGCCGCGCGAGACAAACCAGATCACAGTCGCGTCGCTTCTTGCCGGCGTGGCGATCGCCGCTTGGTCGAACGCGGCCGTCGCCGATAGCGCTCCGACGATCACACCGGCGCTCAAGTGCGAGGCGCTGGCCGGACTCACCCTTCCCGGAACGACCATCGTGATCGAGAAGGCCGAGGCCGTGCCGGAGGCGCCGGCCGGGACCGTGCAGATGCGCCCGCCCCTGCCGGACACCGTGGGCGTTGCCATCCCGTCGAATTGCCGGGCGCAGGGCGTCATCGACCGGCGCGTCGGGGCCGAGGGCAAGAACTATGCGATCGGGTTTGCGATCGCCCTGCCCGATCGGTGGAACGGGCGGTTCCTGTACCAGGGCGGTGGCGGCCTCAACGGATCGATCCGCCCACCGCTTGGTCCGCAGGCCATCGGCGAGGCGCCGGCGCTGGCGCGCGGCTTTGCCGTCATCTCCACCGACAGCGGCCACCAGGGTGCGGTGTTCGATGCCGCCTTCATGAAGGACCAGGAGGCGGCGCTCAATTTCGCGCAGGCTTCGGTCGGCAAGGTGACGGCGGCCGCGAAGGCGATCATCGGCCGCTACTACGGGCAGGGGCCGACGCGCTCCTACTTCGTCGGCTGCTCGACCGGCGGCCGCGAAGGCATGATCGCCGCGCAGCGCTATCCGGCGGAGTTCGACGGCATCGTCGCCGGCGCGCCGGCGATGCGCACCGGCCGCTCCAACCTCGGGTTGGCCTGGGCCAACCACGCCCTGGCGCAGGTCTCGCCCAGGGCTGAGGACGGCAAGCCCGATCCCACCAAGGCGTTCTCGCCGGCGGAGCAGAAGCTGGTCACGGACGCCATCGTGGCAGCGTGCGATGCCAAGGATGGGCTGAAGGACGGCATGATCTTCAACGTACGCCAGTGCGCCTTCGATCCGGCGTCGCTCGTCTGCCAAGGTGCCATGACCGGCGCCAAGACCGATGCCTGTCTCTCCGCCGAGCAGGCGAGCGCGCTCGCCAAGGCTTTCGCCGGCCCGAAGAACTCACGCGGCGCCCAGTCCTACTCGCCCTTCCCATGGGACAGCGGCATCGCCAACGCGGAGGTGGCGATCCCAGGCATCCTCGTCACCGGCGCGCGCAGCCCGGTCAATCCCAACGTCTTCGAGACGATCGACGTCGACGCGATCGAGGACCGGCTGACCGCCGACGGCATGGACCGGCTGCAGTCCACGGCCAACTGGACCAACCTCAACAGCTTCTTCGGCCACGGCGGCAAGATGCTGTTCTATCACGGGGTCAGCGATCCGTGGTTCTCGGCGCTGGACACGATCGACTACTACGAGCGCATGGGAAAAAGCTCCGGCGGCATCGACCAGGTGCGGGCCAATTCGAGCCGGGCCTATCTCGTGCCCGGCATGGGCCATTGCCAGACGGGCGCAACGCTCGAGCGCTTCGACCTGCTGCAGGCTGTCGTCGATTGGGTCGAGAAAGGCAAGGCGCCCGAGTCGGTGATCGCCACGGGCCCAGCGTTCCCCGGCCGGAGCCGGCCGCTCTGCGCCTGGCCGCAATATGCGGCCTACAAGGGTCAGGGCAATCCGGAGGACGCGGGCAGCTTCGAATGCCGCGATTGAAGAGCAAAGTTCGGTCAGGCGGTCCAGGGATTGAGAACCTGAACGCCACTGGCCAAGAAATCCGCGACGTTACGGGTGACAACAGTCAATCGGTGCTCGATAGCAGTCGCGGCGATGTAGCGATCTCGGACAGAGCCTGGATCGGGAACGTGAAGCCGGGCGCTTCGCAAGGCAACAGCGGCATCGATCGGCAGGATGCGACCAGCAAAAGCTGGCTGCACCTGCTGGTTCAGCCATGCACGTAGCACTGCGCCCTGCTGGGCGTCCGTGCGCTCCACCAGGAGCACGCCGATCTCAAGTTCCTCGACCGTCACGACCGATAGGTAGAGGTCCGATGCACCCACGCTATCGGCCCAGCGAGCGACACCCGGCGCGGCCTTTCCTGCCCTCACCTTGCGCAGCTCCGAAACAATATTCGTATCCAGTAGATACATCAGCCGAACTTGGCTGGGCGCGCACGGTCCGTCCTCGGCGCAATGGGCAGCTCGATATCGGCCGACGCGAGATCGGAAAGGAGGTCGGCGATCTTGCGCGGACTGCCGGCAAGGCGACGATATTCATCGATCGACAGCAACACATGGGAAGGCCGACCTCGGTCCGTAATGAACACGGGACCGTTCTCCGCGGCCTTCTTTGCTCGGCCCGAATCCTGATTGAACTCCCGGCTGGTGAGGGTCGTGATTGTCACGTCGTCCTCCAAAATGTAGATATATATCTACATTCGCGAACCACAAGGGGCAAGCATTCAATGTCTGTGAGTGCGATTCTCAGCCGTGAGGATCACGCGACCTTGTCGGCGCGCATTGCGACGATGTCGTCATCCGAGTAACCCGCCTCGCGTAGGATCTCGTCGGTGTGCTGGCCGAGCGTCGCCGGCGGGCGATCGACCGAGCCGCCGCCATGCTCGAGGCGGAAGCCCGAGCCCACGACCTTGATCGGGCCGTGCGGCGTGTCGACGGTCTGCAGGATGGTGCGGCGGTCGAAGTGGTCGAGCTTCACGGTCTCGGGGATGGAGAGCACGCGGCCGGCCGGCACGTCGGCCTTGGCGAAGCGCTCGGCCCAGGTGGCCGAGGTTTCCTTCTTGAGCTCGGCCTCGATGATGTCGTGCAGCGCCTTGTCGTTCTGGATGCGCGTCGGCCAGTCGACGAAGCGCGGATCGGCCGCGGCGTCGGCGCGGCCGACTTCCTTCATCAGGCGCTGGAACTGCGGCTCGGTCATGACCGCCAGCACCATCCAGCCGTCCTTGGTCTTGTAGAGATCGCCCGTCGGCTTGCGCGTCACCGAGCGGTTGGCGGCTTGCTCGTGCACGCGGCCCGTCATCAGGTGCTCGGTGAATTGCTGGGCGAGGTAGCCCATCACCGCGTCGATCATGGCGACGTCGACCAGCTGGCCCTTGCCGGTATGGGTGCGCTGGAACAGCGCCGAGGCGACGCCCAGCGCCGCCGTCGCGCCCGACATGACGTCGGCGCCGGCGAAGCCAACGCGCGTCGGGCCATTGGTGGGAAAGCCGGTGATCGACATCAGGCCCGACATCGCCTGGATCATGCCGTCGAACGCCGCGGTCTCGCGGTCGGGGCCGACCTGGCCGAAGCCCGAGACGGCGCAGTAGATCAGGCGCGGGTTGATGGCCTTCAGCACCTCGTAGCCGATGCCGAGCTTGTCCATCACGCCGGGCCGGAAGTTCTCCATCACGACGTCGGCCTGGGCGGCGAGCTTCTTCACCACCTCGATGGCCTTGGGCTTCTTGAGGTCGAGCGTGATCGAGCGCTTGTTGGAGTTGACCGCGACCCAGGGGGCGGCGAGCCCGCGCTTCTCCCAGTCATTGGCGCGGGAGCCGAAGCGCATGTCGTCGCCTTCGCGCGATTCGACCTTGATGACGTCAGCGCCCAGCAGGGCGAGCTGATAGGAGCCG
>JADHLS010000094.1 GCA_016780605.1 Reyranella sp. | reverse complement strand
GACAGCGGCTGGACAGAGCTGGTCGACGCCGAGCCGCGCACCGTGCTCGACGTGCGCCGTCGCACCATGGGCTTCGTCAGCCAGTTCCTGCGCGTAATCCCGCGCGTCACCACGGTCGACGTCGTGGCCGAACCTCTGCTGCGGCTGGGCGCCAAGCCCGCCGAGGCGCGCGATCGCGCCCAGTTTCTCCTCGCCCTGCTCAACATCCCGCAGCGGCTGTGGGCGCTGCCGCCCGCCACCTTCTCGGGCGGCGAGCAGCAGCGGGTCAACATCGCGCGTTCGCTGATCGTCGACTATCCGATCCTGCTGCTCGACGAACCGACGGCCTCGCTCGACGCCGCCAACCGCGACCGCGTGGTCGAGCTGATCTCCGAGCGTCGCGATGCCGGCGCCGCCCTGGTCGGAATCTTCCACGATCTTGGCGTGCGCGAGCTTCTCGCCAATCGCGTCCACGAAGTTTCCCTCGGAGTAGCAGCATGAGTACCGAACAAGTTCTGACCAACGGCCGCATCGTCACGGCCGATGGCGAGTTCGAAGGAACCGTGGTGGTGCGCGATGGACTGATCGTCGAGGTTTCTCCCGACCGCAGCTGCGCCGCCGCCGTCGATCTCGAAGGCGATTATCTCGTGCCGGGCCTGGTCGAGCTGCACACCGACAACATGGAAAAGCACTTCGCGCCGCGTCCCGGCGTGCAGTGGCCCAGCATGGCGGCCGTCATGGCGCACGACACCCAGATCGCCGCCGCCGGTATCACCACTGTGTTCGATTCGCTGTCGCTGGGCGACGTGCGCGGCGAGACCGACCGGGTCAAGAACCGCGCCCGCATGGTCGAGGCCATCCTGGCAGTGAGCGAGCGCCGCCTGTCGCGCGCCGAGCACCGCCTGCACCTGCGCTGCGAGGTGACTCCCGATGACGCCGTCGCCGCCGTCGACCAGTGGATCGACCTGCCGCTGGTCGGGCTGATCTCGATCAACGACCACACGCCGGGCCAGCGCCAGTTCCTCGATCCGGCCAAGCTCAAGCAGTACTACATGGGCAAGTTCGCCATGACCGAGGAGCAGTTCGAGGCCTTCCACGCCCGCTCCCTTGACCTGCACAGCCGCAATGCCGCCCGCCATCGCCGCGAGATCGTGTCGCGCGCCCAGGCACGCGCCCTGCCGCTGGCCAGCCACGACGACGCCACGCGGGCCCATGTCGCCGAGGCCGTCGAGAACGGCATGACCATCGCCGAGTTCCCGACCACACGCGAAGCGGCCGAGGCCTCGCGCGAGGGCGGGCTCGCCGTGCTGGTCGGCGCCCCCAACCTGGTGCTGGGCGGCTCGCACTCGGGCAACATCGCCGCCATCGACCTGCTGCGCGACGGTCATGCCGACATCCTGTCGTCGGACTATGTGCCGGCGAGCCTGATGGAGGGCGTGTTCAAGCTGGCCGCCGCCGGCATCGGCATCTCGCTGCCACAGGCGGTGCGATTGGCCTCGCTCAACCCCGCCGAAGCCGTGGGCCTCGGCGACCGCGGCGAGATCGCGAGCGACAAGCGCGCCGACTTCGTGCGCGTCCGCCTGCACGACCACGCCCCCATGGTCCGCGCCGTGTGGCGCGAAGGCGAGCGGGTGGTCTGATCATGCTCTTCCGGTCCGGAAGACAATGACTGGCCCCATCATCTACGTCATGGGCCCCTCCGGCGCCGGCAAGGACTCCGTCCTCGACCGCGCGCGCACCATGCTGTCGATCGATGCCCCCATCGCTTTCGCCCATCGCTACATCACGCGGCCGGCCGATATCGGCGGCGAGAACCACGTGGCGCTGAGCCGTGCGGAGTTCGCCTTGCGTCGCGCCCATGGCCTGTTCGCCTTCCACTGGCAGGCCCATGGCAACGACTACGGCATCGGCCGCGAGATCGACGCCTGGCGCGCCGCCGGGCTCGCCGTCGTGGTGAGCGGCTCGCGCGAGCACTACGAGAAGATCGTGGGCAGTGATCCCGGCCTGCATCCGGTGCTGATCACCGCCGCCGCCGACACGCTACGCCAGCGCCTGGCCGCGCGCGGCCGTGAGAATGCCGTGTCCGCCGCCAACCGGCTCGCCCGCAGCGACGCCTACACCGTGAAGGACAGCCGGCTGGTGACCATCGTCAACGACGGCGCGCTCGATGCCGCCGCCGAGACCTTCGTCAAGCTGCTCGCCACACTTCGCTACTCACACGGCGCCCGCCGCCGAGCGTGAAGCGCGCCAGCTGCGTGAACGGCCGGCCGGGCGCGGGCTGGCGGAACAGGCAGAGATCGCGCACCGCCAGCGGCCGGTCGATGAATCCCGAGAAGTGACGGCGCAGCAGCTCGGCGATCGCGGAACGCTCGCCCTCGTCGGCAATGCGGCCGGTCAACGTCAGATGGAAACGCCATTCCTCCAGCACGTAGGGATAGCCCCAGCGCAGGAGCAGCTCGTCCTGGCGCGGCGTCAGGCCGGCGGCGCGGCGGCGCGCCAGCTCGGCCTCATCGGCGGGGCGGCGGTATTCATCGAACTCGATGACGCAACTGTCGGCCAGATCCTGAAGCTCGGCGCAGGGCGCGGCGGGCACCAGGGCCATGAACTGCGACAGGCTGGCAAGCGTCATCGACGGCACGGTGAGAGATCGCCGGCTGGTGGCGAACCGGCCGACCGCTTCCAGGAGGTCGCGTTCGGACACCTCGTCGGCAAGCACGATCGGTGCTTTCAGCGTGCCATGGAAGCCATAGAGCCTGGGATCGGCGGTGATCTCGCCCAGGCGCTCGGCGGAGAACACGGATGTACCCTTCAGCGGCCGGACCTGGCCGGTCTCCACGCTGCGGCCGAGCCATTGCCCGGCGGCAACAGCCAGGCCCTCCTCGGGTCGAGGCGCATAGTAGATCGCATAGCGCGGGAGCAAAGCGGACTCGGAATGTAACTCTACGCTCAAACCAAACCTCCACGGCGGCCGATGACCGCGAAACGCAACTGGCTGGAGACGTAGTCGATCACGGCGACGGTTACCAGAATCATCGCAATGATGAACGATGTCTGTTGCAGTTCGAGTGTGCGAATGGCTTCGGCGAGATAAAGACCGATTCCGCCGGCGCCGACGATGCCGATGATGCTGGCCGAGCGCGTGTTGGATTCGAAGAGATAGAGCACCTGGCTTACCAGCACCGGGAAAACTTCCGGGATGATGCCGAACCGCACGCCCAAGAGCTTGCCGCCACCGGTCGAGACGATGCCTTCGACCGGCTTGCGGTCAGCCGCCTCGATCGCCTCGGAGAAAAGCTTGCCGAAGGTGCCGATGTCGCCCGTCATGATGGCGAGCGCACCCGCGAACGGCCCCAGCCCTACGACATTCACCCAGATCAGCGCCCAGACCAGGATGTCGACACTGCGTATGGTGTCGAGCGAGCGGCGCGACAGGAAGCGGATCACGCGCTGCGCCGTGATGTTGCGCGCCGCGAGAAAGGCCAGCGGCAGGCCCAGCACTGCGGCCGCCAGCGTGCCCAACAAGGAGATCGCCACGGTCTCGAGCAGGGCCACCGAGAACAGCCGCACGTGCGCCCAGTCCTTGGGATCGGGCGGCAGCATCAGGCCCGCGATCTCCGCCAGCCGGCCGAGTCCTGCGATCAGCTTGCCGTCGAAGAAGCCGAGCTCGCCCATGGCGAAGACCAAGAGCGCGAAGGCTGCGATGGCTGCTCCGGCGGCGATTTGCCGCGAACGGTCGAAGCGTTGGAAATGCTGCGGATGACGGCCGCGCACGGCGTCGAGATCGACCGGAAAGCGTGCCGGCATCAGTGCTTCTCCTGCAGGCCGATCAGGCGATGGCGAACATACGAGGTGAGCGTGTCTATCACCGACACGGTGATCACGATCAGCACCAGGATCGCCGACACGTCCGAATAGTAGAATTTGCGGATCGCCTCGATCAGATCCTGGCCGATGCCGCCCGCGCCGACGAAGCCCATGACGGCGGTGGCGCGGACATTGATCTCGAAGCGCAGCAGGCCGTAGCTCACGAAGTTGGACAGGGTCTGCGGCAGGGCGCCGAAGCGCATGGCGACCGGCCAGGAAGAACCCGCCGCGGTGATGCCCTCGACCGGCTTCATGTCGATGTTCTCGACCACTTCGGCGAACAGCTTGCCGAGCGCGCCCACCGTATGGATCGCCACCGCCAGCACACCAGCCAAAGGACCCAGGCCGAAGGCGATGACGAACATCAGGGCGAACACCAGCTCGGGCACCGTTCGGCAGAGCTCGCATAAGCGGCGGACAACTATGCGCAGCCAACGATTGGGGGCCACATTGGCCGCGGCGAAGAAGCACAGCCCGACGGCGCCCAGCGCCCCCAGCAGGGTGCCGACATAGGCCATCAGCAGGGTCTCACCCAGCAGCCTCAGCCAGCGCGGCAGGCCCCAGAACCATTCGCCAACGTCAGTCCAGACCGGTTGGCCGTTCTCGAGCTGGAACAGACGGATGATGTAGCTCGGGAAGCGATGGATGTTGTCGATGAGCTTGCCGAGCGATACCTCGGCCGAGAGCGACGACAGCACGACCGCCACGACGATACAGGCCACGACCAGGAGGGTGTGCCAGCGCCGGCTGCGGATCTCGGCCTCGTAGGCGTCGAGCAGAGGCCGAAGCTGGGGCTCCGGCAGCAGGGCGATCGGGGAGGTCATCGGCGTCCCATCGACAAAAACACCTCACCCTGAGGAGCGGTCCGAAGGACCGCGTCTCGAAGGGTGGGCAACAGCAACACTGTGGCCCACCCTTCGAGACGCGCACTTCGTGCGCTCCTCAGGGTGAGATGGTGCCGGAAGCGACGACGGCTGCAAACTCGCCTCCTCCGGCACCCTCTGCTGTCAGCTCTTCTGCTTGCGCAGCTGGTCGATGAACTTGATCAGCTCGACGACGGGCTCGTAGTACTTGGCGTCGACCTTGATGAATTCCTTGTCCTTGCCGTCGCTCAGCTTGTCGAACGCCGCCTTCGCCTTGGTCGGCGCTTCCAGGAAGGCCTTGAGGATGGCGGCCTTCAGGTCGGGCGGCAGGTTCGCGAGATAGGCGTAGGGCGAGTTCGGGATCAGGTCCGACTTGTAGACGATGCGGAAGTCGTCCTTCTTCGCCAAGCTCTTGTTCACCATGCGCGTCAGGTTCGAATCGTCGTCGGAATTCCACCAGTTGGCGGCGATGTCGACCGTGCCCTGCTGCAGGGCCAGCACCGCGTTCTCATGGCTGCCGGTATAGGTGACCTTGCCGAAGAAACTCTCGGGATTGATCTTCATCTTGTTGAGAGCAAAGCGCGGCACGTTGTTGCCCGAGGTCGAGTTGGGATCGACCAGGCCGAGGTTCTTGCCCTTGAGATCCTCGATCGTCTTGTAGGGGCTGTCGGCCTTCACATAGAACACCGAGTAGTAGCCGATCGTGCCGTCGTTGTTCACGGTGGTGACGAACGGCTCGACCGCCACGCCGGTGACGATCGCGCGGGCGTACGAAGCGGGGCCGTAGCCCGCGATCTGGATGCTGCCGTTGCGCTGGCCCTCGATGACGGCGGCGTAGTCGTTGGCGACGCGCAGCGTCACCTTGGTGCCGAGCTCCTTGGAGAGGTACTCGACGAACGGCGCATAGCGCTCGCTGACGCCCGACGCGTTCTCCGCCGGCACCACCGCTATCACCAGCTCGGGATAGGCCGATTTCCAGCTCTGGGCCTGAGCGGACGTGGCGAACGCCGCGACGGCGAGCGCCGTACCGAGGGCGAGACGACGGGTGAGCATGCTTCTTTCTCCTTGTTGGAAGTCGCGGGGGATCAGGATCCGGCCAGCGCCAGTCCGGGACGCGCCCCGGGCACGAAGTCGGGATGGCGCACCTCGCCCATGACCTCGCCGGCCTCCAGGCCGTAAAGATCGCGCGCGACGACGTCGGTGAGCGCCGCCGGGACGTCGTCGAACACGACGCGACCCGCCGCCATGCCGACCAGCCGGTCGCAGTACTGGCGCGCGAGGTCGAGGCTGTGGAGGTTGCAGACCACGGTGATGCCGAAGTGCTTGTTGATGTGCAGCAGCGCGTCCATCACCACCTTGGTGTTACGCGGATCGAGCGAGGCGATCGGCTCGTCGGCCAGGATGATGTCGGGCTCCTGCACCAGCGCGCGGGCGATGGCCACGCGCTGCTGCTGGCCGCCCGAAAGCGTGTCCGCGCGTTGGGCGGCAAGCCGCGCCATGTCGAGGTTTTCCAGCGCCGACAGGGCCTGCGCCTTCTCAGCGTCGTTCCAGAGCTTCAGCAGCGCGCGCGAGGGCGGCACATGAAAGGCGCGGCCCATCACGACGTTGGTCAGCACGTCGAGGCGGCCGGCGAGATTGAACTGCTGGAAGATCATGGCGCAGCGCGCCCGCCAGTGGCGCAACGCCTTGCCCTTGAGCCGGGTGACATCGGTGTCGCCGAACAGGATGCGGCCGGCGGTCGGATCGCCCAGCCGATTGATCATGCGCAGCAGGGTCGACTTGCCGGCGCCGGACCGGCCGATCACGCCGACCAGCTGGCCGGCCGGCACGACCAGCGACACCTCGTCGACGGCCCGCTTGGTGCCAAAACTCTTGGTAACGCCTTCCAGTCGCAGCACTGGACCCCTCGCCGAAGCTTCCCTTCTGGCTGGGTAGCGGCGCCACGCTGCACAAAGGCGACGGTTCGGTTACAGAAATCCGACAGCCGAGGGGGCGGTGGATAAGGTCACAGCAAATTACAGTGTCAGGCCGCCATTCACGTGGATGGTCTGGCCGGTGACGTATCCGGCGCCAGGGGAGCAGAGGAAGGCGATGGTGGCCGCGACCTCGGCCGTCTTTCCATAACGCCCCAGCGGAACCAGCTTGCTCATCTCGGCGATGCGGTCGCGCGAGATGGCCACGTGCGCGTCGGGATCCTTCTCGATCAGCCCGGGCGCCACGCAGTTGGCGGTGCCGCCCGACGGCGCCAGATCGACCGCCATCGCCCGCGCGAAGGCCTCGATGCCGGCCTTGGCCGCGGCCGAGGCGGGAAACATCGGCAGGCCGCGCGCATAGGCATGGGCCACGAACGATGACACGCCGACCAGCCGGCCGGCCACTGCTGCCTTGACCAGCCACGGCTTGGCGGCCGTGGCGAGCTCGAAGAAGGCCGAGGTCATGGCCGCCAGGCTCTCGTCCCAAGCCGCGCGGTCGAGCGCGCCCACGGCACGGCGGTCGGCAAAGCCTGCGTTGCTGACCACGATGTCGAGCCGGCCGAAGGACGACGCCGTCTCGTCGACCAGGCGGCGCGCCGTGTCGGGCTTGGCGAGATCGCCCTCGACGACCAGCGCCTGGCCGCCCGCTTCACGCACCACCTTGGCGACCCTCTCGGCACCCTCGCGGTTCTTGCGCGCATGCAGCGCTATTGCGGTATCGGGCGCGGCGAGCGCGCGGGCCGTCGCGGCGCCGATGCCCGATGAGGCGCCGGTGATCAGGATGACGCGGTTCATGGTTGGGATCCTCTAACGGCAATTGTCGCGCACGATCGGCGCCAGGTCATCGGCAAAGCGCCGGGCGCCCTGCTTGGAGAAGTGACCCTGGTCGACGAAGTCGGCGCCCGTGAAGAACTGCGCCGACACGCCGACATAGACGTCGCCCAGCTCCCGCGCCGTCCGTTCGAGCAGCGCGTTCAGATCCTGCTGCATCGGCCAGAGATCGCGATCGCGCACCAGGGGCAGCCAGCCGTAGCGGCCCTCGCCGCCCAGCCGCTCGCGGTTCAGCAGCTGGCCGACCCAGATCGTGCTCACGCCGCGCTGGCGGTTGATGGCGGAGATCGCGCGGATGTTGCGTTGGTAGATGGCGTCGAGCGCGGGATCGTCGCCGCTGACGGGCGGCTTGCCGTAGGGATCGGTGAAGTAGCGCGCCGTGTCGAGATGAGCGCTGGCGAAGCGCATCAGCAAGGTGAGTAGCGGCGAGAAAGTGACATGCGAGCCGCCGACCCGGCGCACCTTCTGCGAATCGATCTGGCTCGGCAGGTGGAAGTCGGCATAGGCGGGATCGAGGTTGGCGATGTGCGCATTGCGCAAATCGTTCCAGCCGACATAGTAGATCGCGCAACGCGGCTTGCCGAACTTGTCCTGATAGAACGCCGTCTGGATCAGATGCTCGGCCGTCGTGTAGCCGGGCACGCCGTGATTGACCACGAAATAGCGGTCGCCCAGCGCCTCGGCCAGCCGATCGGGCCAGGTGTCGCCCGCGCCCGCGCCGATGTCGTAGGTCGTCGAGCCGCCGAAGGTCGCCACGATCGTGCGGCCCTCGAGGCTGCCTGCGGGATCGCGGCCGCGCGTGCCTTCGCGCGTGTGCTCGATGGCAAGCCCGGTCGAGCTGGTGAGCTTCAGCGAGGGGATGGGCACAGCCTGCAGCAGGGGATGCCATTGGAAGCGCTGCGGCTCGAACCGGCCGGGTGGCATCAGCGATGCCGAGGCGAACCCCGCGCGGTAAAGCGCGAACAGCCCGGCACCCCAGGCCAGCTCGAAGGCGGCCAGCGCCAGGACGACGGCAGCCAGGCGCGGCCAGCGCACCAGCGCCAGGACGAGCACGAGCAGGATGAAGAGGTAGAGGAAGTACTCGCCACGCGGCCCGCGGAGCGGCAGCTCGCCGCTCAGCCGCATCCACAGCGCCGCAACAGCGGTAACCAGCGCCAGCAGGACAACAAGGCCTGCGAGGATCGCGCGCTCGAACCGACGGGGCTGGCCCAGACCCAGATGGTCGAGGAAGGATGTGGCGGAAGGGATTGGGGCTCCTAAACTCAGCGCGAGTCTATTTCAGAATGAGGGGAAGGAGAACGACATGGCCGATATCACGGAAGCGCCCCCGCCGGGTGTCGTGATCGTCGAGGACCGCAACCTCGGCCCGTTCGCCGAGGCGGTCCGGGTCGGCACCCATGTCCTGGCGGCCGACGAGCCGGTCTCCAGCGGCGGCACCAACTCGGGTCCCAGCCCCTACGACTATTTGCTGGCCGGGCTCGGCGCGTGCACGGCCATGACCTTGCGCATGTACGCGCGGCAGAAGAACTGGCCCTTGCAGAAGGTCCGCGTCTGGCTGAAGCACGACAAGATCCACGCCGCCGACTGCGCCGACTGCGAGACCAAGGAAGGCAAGATCGACCACATCGACCGGCAGATCGTGCTGGAGGGCCCGCTCAGCCCCGAGCAGCGCGAACGGCTGCTGCAGATCGCCGACAAGTGCCCTGTCCATCGCACGCTGACCTCGGAGATCAAGATCAGGACGCGGCTGGGCTAGCCACGGTCGTATTTCGAATTTTCGCACAACCGAGCTATTATGCCGTTGGTATGAAGCAAAAGGTTGGACTGCTGTGAGTGCTTCTCCGCCGATCGGTCCCTACGATGCTCCGGGGGCACCCAAAGTCGTCGACCTGAAGCCTTGGGATCCTCGTGGACCGGAGGCGGCAAACAGCGTCATGCGAATGCTTCGAGCCGCCTTGCCCGGCATTGAAATCGAGCATGTCGGAAGCACGGCGGTACCCGGCTGCGGCGGCAAGGGCATCCTCGACCTGATGCTGTTGATCCCAGCCGGGCGCTTGAGCGAGGTGTGCGCGGTCGTTGATGGCATGGGCTTTCAGCACCAGTCAGGAGGAAAAAGACATCCCGACGGCAGACCGATGCGAGAAGGCAGCTTCCCGTTCGATGGTACGGTCTTTCGGATTCATGCCCACCTGATTCCCGAGGGCAGCACCGAGGTGGACAGGCTGCGAAAGTTCCGCGACCGACTTGCCGCAAGTCCTGAACTGGTCGCGCAGTATGTCGACCAAAAACGTCGTCTCATCGACGCTCACGTTTCGGATCGCTCGACATACACTCAAGGCAAGACGGCCTTTATCCAGTCGGTTCTCACGTCGGAAGGATAATCTGTTGAAGCTCGGCATCGTCTCCGACCTGCATTGCAACATCGATGGCCTCGAAAGGGCCCTGGAGATCATGGGCGCGATCGATGCGCTGGTCTGTCTCGGCGACAGCATCTACGAGTATCGCTTCTCCAACGCCGTCGTCGGCCGGCTGCGCGAGCGCGACGCGCTCACCATCCTGGGCAACCACGAGGAAGTCTTCCTGGGCGCGGCCGGCGTGCGGGCGCGGTCCCGGGCGGAGATCGATCAGGCATCGCTCGACTGGCTCGCCGAGCGGCCGCATCGGCAAGAGCTGCGCATCGGCGGCAGGCGCATCCTGATGGCGCACTCGACGCCGTGGGAGCCGCGCGGCAGCTATGTGCTGCCCACCAGTTCCGAGCTGCAACGCTTCGGCGAGGCCGATGCCGACATCGTGCTTTACGGCCACACGCACCGGCAGGTCGTCCGTCGCATCGGCCGCGTGCTGGTGGTCAATCCCGGCTCGGCCGGCGAAGCCCGCGACCCGCGCAACGGCGGGCAGTTGAGCTGCGCCGTGCTGGACACGGTGTCGGAGGAGGTCGTGGTGCAGGATTTCCCGGCGGTGCTCGCGGGTCGCTGAGAATCCACCGCTTCTTCAGAGAAAATCAAGGAAATCCGCAGCAGGGCTACAAGTCCGGCGTGCGCACCGCCGCTAACCATTGCGCCCAATTGCGCCCGCGCGCTCGCGCCTCAAGCGAAGGAAATCCCATGACCAAGAAGTTCGTTGCCCTCGCCGCCGTCACGACAGTGTTGCTCGCAGTCTCGAGCGTAGCCCACGCCGGCAAGGACCTCGACGCCATCAAGGCGCGCGGGGAACTCATGTGCGGGGTCAACACCGGCGTCGCAGGTTTCTCGGCGCCCGACAGCCAGGGCAAATGGACCGGCCTCGACGTCGATGTCTGTCGCGCCGTCGCCGCCGCCCTC
>JADHLS010000093.1 GCA_016780605.1 Reyranella sp. | reverse complement strand
CACCGGCAGGTCGGCGACCTCCTTCAAGAGCAGCGTGCCGCCATGCGCCATCTCGAAGGCGCCGGAGACACGCAGCGCATCACCGCTCTCGCCGTCGGTGCCGAACAGCTCGATCTCGAGGCGCTCCGCCGGCAATGCCGAGCAGTTGACCACGACGAAGGGACCATCGGCGCGCTTGGAGCCTTGATGGATCAGCCGCGCCACGGTCTCCTTGCCGGCGCCCGAGGGCCCGGCGATCAGCACGCGGCTGCCGGTCGGCGCCACGCGCTCGATCTGGCTGCGCACATTGGCCGCCGCGCCCGACGAGCCGACGAAGGTCACCTCGCCGCCGGCGCGCCGGCGCAGGGCGACGTTCTCGCGCCGCAGGCGGTCGGCTTCGATGGCGCGGTCGACCACCAGCAGCAGGCGGTCGGCCTTGAACGGTTTTTCGATGAAGTCGTAGGCGCCGGTCTTGATGGCCGACACCGCCGTGTCGATCGTGCCGTGGCCGGAGATCATCACCACGGGGACCGGCGGCTCCTCGCGGCGAATGACTTCGAGGAGCTGCAGCCCATCGAGCTCGCTGCCCTGCAGCCAGACGTCGAGGATCACCAGCGCCGGCCGGCGTTGGCGCACGGCATCGATGGCTTCGCTGCTGTTGTGGGCGCGACGGGCGGTGTGGCCCTCATCCTCCAGGATGCCCGCGATCAGCGTGCAGATGTCGCGTTCGTCGTCGACGATGAGAATATCGTGGCCCATGACTCTTCAAACTGTCCGCAGTCTTGTTCGCGGATCATTGTGCGGCTGTCGCATGCGAGCGAACCGACGCGATTTCCTTCGCGTCCCGCCGGAATACCAGACTGATACGCGCCCCGCCACCCTCGCGGTCATCCAGCGCGAGATGGCCGCCATGATCCTCCATGATCTTCTTGACGATGGCGAGACCGAGCCCGGTCCCCTTGCTGCGCGTGGTCATGTAGGGCTCGGTCAGGCGCTCGCGGCCTTCCTTGGGCAGGCCTTTGCCATTGTCCTCGACGACGATTTTCACGGTCGCATCGTCATCGCGAAGGCTGAGCATGATCTCGCCCGGAGGCAGCGTCTCGCCCGCGGCGGCCTCCCTGCCCTCGATCGCCTCGGCCGAGTTCTTGAGGATGTTGGTCAGGACCTGCGAAATCTGCCGGCGATCGCAGCTCAGCGGCACCGCGTGATCCGGCAAGGTCGAGACGTAGCGGATGTCGGGATTGCCGTTGCGCTGAAGGAAGAGAGCCTGCTGGCAGAGCTCCTTGGCGTCCTCCGGCTTGACGGTCGGCCGCGGCATGCGGGCGAACGAGGAGAACTCGTCGACCATGCGGCCGATGTCGCCGACCTGGCGGATGATGGTGTCGGTGCAGATCGAGAAGGTCTCGGGGTCCTCCTTGATCTGCTTCAGGTAGCGGCGCTTCAGACGCTCGGCTGAGAGCTGGATGGGTGTCAGCGGATTCTTGATCTCGTGGGCGATGCGGCGCGCCACGTCGCCCCATGCCGCCATGCGCTGGGCTGACATCAGGTCGGTCACGTCGTCGAAGGTGACCACGTATCCTGCGTCGGAGGCCGCACTGATGCGGACCAGGAGGATACGCCGCGTGCCGCCCTGCAGGATCTCGACCTGGCCCTGGGTCAGGCGGCCGGGCCGTTCGGCCGCCTGCGCCACCAGCGGAGCCAGCTCGGGCATCACCGCGATCAGCGGGCGCTCGATCACTCCGTCCTCGGGCAGCGCCAGCAGCTCGAGCGCCGAGCGGTTGCTGCGCGTGATGATGCCGGCGGCGTCGACGCTCAGCACGCCGGCCGAGACGCCGGCCAGCACCGCGTCGGTCAGGCGCCGCCTTGTGTCGAGCTCCTTGTTGGCATCGATGAGATCGCCGCGCTGCTGCTCGATCTGGCTGGCCATGCGGTTGAAGGAGCGTGTGAGCTGACCGAGCTCGTCGTCGGGCGGGCCTTCCTCGACGCGCGCCGTCAGGTCGCCGCCCCTCACCCGCTCGGCGGCCGCCATCAGCCCGCCGATCGGCTCGGTGAGGCGCGAGGCGAACAGGATGGCGAGCCACACCGCGGCGAGCAGCATCAGAAGCGCAATCGCACCGCAGATGATGAAGATCAGCAACTGGCCGCGCTGCATGGCCTGCTCGATCTGCGAATAGAACGAGCCGGCGAACTCGATGCTCTTGATGTAGTCGACGACGCGCAGATCGACGGCATGGCCGGTCACCAGGAACAGCGGCTCGCCGACGAACAGCTGCATCACGAAGTACGCACCGTTGGGTGCCTGGATTTCGACCGGGCCGTTCTGGTTGACCGCCCGCCACATCGCCTGCCCCGACGGCATGGGATCCTTCAGGCCGGTGGCGTTCGGCGCGGTGGCGCGTTCGAGCACGCCGTGGTCGGCATCGATGACGATGGCCTCGATCATCGGCCGGCCTTCGATCAGCCGCTCGAGCATCGCCGTGGTCGCCGCCTTGTCGCGCACGCCGTCGATGCCGAGAGCCTGCAGCGGTCCCGAGATCGCGCCGATGTCGCGCAGGATCTCCTCCTCGCGGGCGCGCCGTACCGGCTCGCCGATCGCGCGCGCCGCCTCGAACGAGGCCTGCGCCGGCTTCACCACGAAGTCGGTGAGGTTGGTCACCAGGAGCGACAGGATGATGGTCACGATCAGCGTGGGCGTGATGGTGAAGACGCTGCACACCAGCACCAGGCGCATGTGCAGGCGCGAACCCGCGGCGCCGCGCCGGCGATCGAGCCAGAGCTGCGTCAGGCGTACCGCTACGAGCGCCATCAGCGCCACGGCGGCGATGAGGTCGGCGACCAGCAGGCCGGTGATCCAGCCGCGAGTGTTGAAGGCCGTGGGGGCGAGGCCGGCCAGCCAGGCGTAGGTCGCGGCGCCGGCCAGGATGGCGAACACCGCCAGCGACACGGCCGCGGCGCGGCCGCTCAGCCGGCGGGTCACCGCGCCCATCGCATCGCCCAAGCGTGAAACGCCCAGCGCAACTGCCACTATCGTCACCCGCCTCGGCGGACCTGCGGCGTGCGTACCACGGGAACGTCGAGGTCCTTGATCTTCTTTCGCAACGTGTTGCGATTCAGCCCCAACAGGCGGGCGGCGCGCAACTGATTCCCGCGCGTTGCCCCAAGGGCTAGGGACAGAAGCGGACGTTCGACCTCGGAAATGACACGATCGTACATGCCGTCCGGCGGCAGGCGATCGCCGTGGGCGGCAAACATCGCCTGCAGATGCCGGTCGACGGCATCGCCCAGGGAGACATCGGCGGCCGCGCCGTTGGCCATGGCGGGCTCCTGCTCGATCGACGACATGGCGTCGGCAAGCTCGGCCTCGATGGTCTCGACGCCGATCACTTCTTCCGAATAGAGAGCCGACAGACGGCGCACCAGGTTCACCAGCTCGCGCACATTGCCCGGCCAGCGATGCTGTTTCAGGCGCGCCATCGCCTCGGGCGACAGGACCTTGGCCGGCAGGCCGTCGGCAGTCGCCTGCTGCAGATAGTGGTTGGCGAGCTCGGGGATGTCGTCCAGCCGCTCGCGCAGCGGCGGCAGGCGGATCGGCACCACGTTCAGGCGGTAGAACAGATCCTCGCGGAACAGGCCCTGCTGGATCAGCCGCCGCAGGTCGCGGTGGGTGGCGGCGACGATGCGCACGTTCGCCTTGATGGGCGTGCGCCCGCCGACCGTGGTGTATTCGCCTTCCTGCAGCACGCGCAGCAGGCGTGTCTGCGCCTCGGGCGGCATGTCGCCGATCTCGTCGAGGAAGAGCGTGCCGCCCGACGCCTGCTCGAACTTGCCGGCCGAACGCTGGACCGCGCCGGTGAAGGCGCCGCGCTCGTGGCCGAACAGCTCGCTCTCGATCAGCTCGCGGGGAATCGCGGCCATGTTCAGCGCCACAAACGGACCCTTGCGACGCTTGCCGTAGTCGTGCAGCGCGCGCGCCACCAGCTCCTTGCCGGCGCCCGATTCGCCGGTGACCATCACCGTGAGATCGGTCGACATCAGCCGGGCGAGAGCGCGGTAGATCTCCTGCATGGCGGGCGAACGGCCGATCAGCGGCAGGCGCTCACCCTCCTCCGGTGGCTGGGCGCTGCGCGGCATGGCCGCGGCCGGCGCGGACAGCGCGCGGTTCACCACTGAAATCAGTTCGTTGAGATCGAACGGCTTGGGCAGGTATTCGAAGGCGCCGCGTTCCGTCGCACGCACGGCGGTGAGCAGCGTCGACTGCGCGCTCATGACGATGATGCGCAGATCCGGTCGCAGCTTGCGGATGCGCGGCACCAGGTCGAGGCCGTTCTCGTCGGGCATAACCACGTCGGTGATGACCAGCTGGCCCTCGCCCTCCTGCACCCATTGCCACAGCGTCGACGCCGCGCCGGTGCTGCGGACGTTGTGGCCCTGCCGCCCCAGCGCCTGATGGAGGACGGTACGGATCGCCCGGTCGTCGTCGGCGACCAGAATCGTGGTGCCGCTGCTCATGGAGCGGCTTTAAGAGACTGCAGCGGCAACATAACCCTAAAAGTCGTACGGCCAGGCTCGCTGTCGAACTCGATCGCCCCGCCGTGGTCGTTGATGATCTTGGCCACCAAGGCAAGACCCAGGCCAGTTCCAGTGGGCTTGTTGGTGACGAAGGCGTCAAAAAGGTGAGCGCGGATCTCTTCGGAGACCCCGCGGCCGTTGTCGCGAACCGAAACCACCAGGGGCAGGTTGACCTTGGCCTGCTGGCCGGGAACCGCCAGCCGCAGCCCATGGCGATAAGCTGTGGACAACTCGATCTCTCGCTCCCCGTCCCCCGGCACTTCGCAGGCGTTTTTCACCAGGTTCAGGAAGACCTGGATGAGCTGGTCGCGGTCGCCATGCACGTCGGGCAGCGAGGGGTCGTAGGTCTCGACGAAGCGCACACCCTTGCCGAACCCATTCTGCGAGATGCGCAGGACGTGGTTCAGGACCTGGTGGATGTTGATCGGGCTGCGATCGATCGGTCGGCCGTCGGCGAAAGCCTCCATGCGATCGACCAGGGCGACGATACGGTCGGTCTCCTCGCAGATCAGGCCGGTCAGTTCGCGCTCGGAGTCGGGCACCGACTGTTCGAGCAGCTGGGCGGCGCCGCGAATGCCCGACAGCGGGTTCTTCACCTCGTGCGCAAGCATGGCGGCGAGCGCGCTCACCGAGCGGGCGGCGCTACGATGCGCCATCTGCCGATCGATGTTGCGCGCGATGGTTTGCTCGACCAGCGATACCGCCACCAGCCCATCGCTGTCGACGATGGGCGAGAGGCGCAGCGCACAGAACCGGTTGCCGATGCGTGGCGATGCCAAGGTCACGCCGTTCTCGGCGACGGCGCCGCCGGTTGTCTGCACCTGGTCGAGCAGGGAGAAGAGCGGCGTATCCTCGGGCACGAATTCATGAAGCGGATGGCCGATCAGGCGGGTACGACCCACGCCGAAGAACTGCTCGGCCGACAGGTTTGCGTAGTGGATCAGCCCGTCGGCATCGACCACCACGATTGCTTCCGACAGCGAGTCGAGAAGGACCGCCGGGAACTGCTCGCTGAGAGCCGACGCGCGCTTGAGGGGCTGCACCGCCATCCTAGGCAGCCTGCCGGTCGAGCGCGGGAAGGAAGAAGGCCGCAAGCATGGCCCGCACCTTGGCGGGCTCGACCTCGCGATTGACGGCGGCGCGGAACTCGGCCGATGCCGGCAAGCCCTTGGAATACCAGCCCAAATGCTTGCGGGCCATGCGCACGCCAGTCTCCTGGCCATAGTGCGACAGCATCGCCTCGAAGTGCTCGCGCACGATCGCGTACTGCTCGGCAAGCGACGGATCGGCCAACCGCTCGCCGGTGCGCAGATAGTGGATCGCCTGGTTCAGGAACCACGGCCGGCCATAGGCGCCGCGGCCGATCATGAGGCCGTCGGCGCCGGACTGCGCGAGCGCCGCGTCGACATCGTCGAGGGTCGTGATGTCGCCGTTCACGATCACCGGCAGCTTGGTCGCCGCCTTCACGTTGGCGACGAACGCCCAGTCGGCGCTGCCGTCGTAGAACTGGCAGCGCGTGCGGCCGTGCACGGTCAGCATCTTGATGCCCGACGCCTCGGCGATGCGCGCGAGATTGGGCGCGTTGCGGTTCGACGAATCCCAGCCCGTACGCATCTTCAGCGTCACCGGCAGCTTCACCGCCCTGGCGGTGGCCTCGAGGATCTTGGCGGCATGGACCTCGTCGCGCATCAGCGAGGAGCCGGCGTGGCCGTTCACGACCTTCTTCACCGGACAGCCGAAGTTGATGTCGATGATCGCCGCACCGCGATCCTCATTCAGCTTGGCGGCATCCGCCATGACCTCGGGCTCGCAGCCGGCGAGCTGGACCGACATCGGGAACTCTTCCGGCGAGTTCTTGGCCATCAGCAGCGTCTTGCGGTTCTCGCGCACCATCGCCGCCGAGGCGATCATCTCGGAGACGACGAGCCCTGCCCCACCGCGCTTCACCATCTGGCGGAAAGGCATATCCGTTACACCCGACATCGGCGCCAGGATGACGGGGTCGTCGATCCGTACGGGACCGATCTCAAGAGGCTGCAGACGCTTTAGGCGATCCATGTCTACTGATCAGTTTATAGGCATCTTGTGCAGTGCACAATAATTGGGCGACCAATAGCGGGTCCTGGCGGGGTGCGCAAGCCGTCCGAAGTGCGCATCCGTTGGCTCGATGTTATCTAGCCGCCCGTGTCCACCTGCACCGCCTTGATCGTTGCCGCTGGCCGTGGAAGCCGTTTCGGCGGCCCACTGCCCAAACAATATGCCCTGCTGGGCGGCCAGCCCGTTCTGCGCCGGACCCTCCAGGTCTTCCGCACGACACCGGGCATCGACCGCATCCAGGTCGTGATCGCCCCTGGGGATGAAAATCACTATCAGGCTGCCGTCGAAGACCTCGACCTGCCGCCCCCGGTCATTGGCGGGGCAAGCCGCCAGCAGTCGGTCCGCAACGGCCTGGAGGCGCTGGCAGAGCACAGGCCGGACCTGGTCGCTATCCACGACGCGGCCCGCCCCTTCGTTCGAGTGTCCGACATCATCGGCTGCCTGGAGGCCGTCGCAACGCCCGGCCTGGACGGCGCCATTCTGGGTGTGCCGCTGGCCGACACCCTGAAGAAGGTCGACGAGCGAGGCCTGCTCTCGGGCACCGTGCCGCGCGCCGGCCTGTGGCGGGCGCAGACGCCGCAGGTCTTCCGCTTCGCCGCGCTGCTCGCCGCCCATCGTGACGCCGCTTCCCTCGCGGCCTCGGAAGCGACCGCCCTCACCGACGATGCCGCGGTTGCCGAACGCGCCCGGCTGCGCATTGTCATGGTCGAGGGCCACGACGATAACCGCAAGATCACCACGGCCGAGGACATGGGCTCCACCACCGAAACACGCACCGCCTTCGGCTTCGACGTGCACGGCTTCGCCGCCGGCAGCCAGGTCATGCTGGGCGGCATTGCCATCCCGCACGCTCAGGCGCTGTCGGGCCACTCGGATGCCGACGTGGCGCTGCATGCGCTGACGGACGCCCTCCTTGGCACGATCGGGGCCGGCGATATCGGCAAGCACTTCCCGCCCTCCGATCCGCAATGGCGCGGCGTCTCCTCGGACCGCTTCCTGAAGCACGCCGTCGATCTGATCGCCACTGCCGGTGGCCGCATCGTGCACCTGGACCTGACCATCGTCTGCGAGGCGCCGCGCATCGGCCCGCATCGTGAGGCAATGGCCGAAAGCATCGCTCGCATCGCCGGCATCGAGCGTGACAGAGTGAGCGTGAAAGCGACGACGACGGAAGGGCTCGGCTTCACCGGCCGACGCGAGGGCATCGCCGCACAGGCGGTGGCGACGGTCGAGGTGCCGCGGAGTTGAGGACGCCTCACGCTGAGGAGCGCCGCAAAGCGGCGCGTCTCGAAGGGTGGCCACAGAACCGTCGTTTGCCCACCGTTCGAGACGGGCGCTTCGCGCCCTCCTCAGGGTGAGGTGTTGGTGTTCGAGGGTGGGAGTCGGGAATGTTCGATCACGAGATGAGGGACGCCGCGGAACGCGTCCTGTATGCCTGTCGCAAGCGTGGGCTGAAGCTCGTCACCGCCGAATCGTGCACGGGCGGACTCGTCGCCGCGACCCTCACGGCGATTGCCGGTTCCTCCGACGTCGTCGAGCGCGCTTACGTGACCTACGCCAACGAGGCCAAGCGCGAGATGCTGGGCGTGTCGTGGGACGCCCTGATGGGCCACGGCGCCGTCAGCGACCCGGTGGCGCGCGCCATGGCCGTCGGCGCGCTCACGCGCTCAGGCGTCGATCTCGCAGTGTCGGTGACGGGCGTCGCTGGTCCCGGGGGCGGCACGGCGGAGAAGCCCGTCGGGCTGGTGCATTTCGGCGGTGTGCGCAAAGGCTTCGACGTCATCGCCGAGCGCCATGTCTTCCCCGGCGATCGCGATTCCATCCGACGCGTGTCGGTGCTTACGGCGTTGACGATACTGGCGTCGCTGGCCGAGCAGTAGGCTTTCCATAGAGCTGGGCGGCGCGCGCCTCGAAGGCGCTGACCATGCGTCTCACCGCCTCCGCGAACAGCAGCCGCACCGTCTGCTGCAGCAGCAGCGAGCGGAAATCGAACTCCAGCTCGAACTCGATCTGGCATCCGTTTGGATGCGGGTGGAACACCCACCGGCTCACCAGCCGTCGGAACGGTCCTTCAACGCCGGTCGTGTCGATGCGTGGCCCACCTGGCGCATCGGGCGCCAGCACGACGCGAGAGGCGAACTTCTCGTGGAAGGGGCCGAAGCCGATCGCCAGCTCGGCGATCTGTACCGTCGAGCTTTCGCGGCGGCGAATGCGGCCGGCATGGCACCACGGCAGGAACTCGGGGTAACGCGGCACATCGGCCACCAGCTCGAAGAGCTGCATGGGACTGTACGCGACGACACGCCGCTCGCTATGGCGGGTGAGACTCAAGCCGGCCCACTCATACCGACTTGGCTGCCCGCGCCGCGCGCAGCCGGGCAAAGTCGTCGCCCGCGTGATAGCTCGACCTCGTCAGCGGCGAGGCCGACACCATCAGGAAGCCCTTGGCGCGCGCCATGGTCGCGAGTTCGTCGAACTCGGCCGGCGTCCAGAAGCGGTCGATGGGCGCATGCTTGGGCGTCGGCTGCAGGTACTGCCCGACGGTCAGGAAATCGACATCGGCGGCGCGCAGGTCGTCCATCACCTGCAGGATCTCCTCGCGCGTCTCTCCCAGTCCCACCATGAGGCCGGACTTGGTGAACATCGAGGGATCGATCTCCTTCACCTTCGACAGCAGCCTGAGCGAGGTGAAGTACCGCGCGCCTGGCCGGATCGTCGGGTAGAGCCGCGGCACAGTCTCGAGATTGTGGTTGAACACGTCGGGACGCGCCGCGACCACCGTCTCGATCGCGCCGTCCTTGCGCAGGAAGTCCGGCGTCAGAACCTCGACCGTCGTGCCGGGTGCCTGCTGGTGCAGCGCCGTGATCACGGCCGCGAAGTGCCCTGCCCCACCGTCCGAAAGATCGTCGCGATCGACCGACGTCACCACGACGTGGCCGAGCCCGAGCTTGCCGACGGCTTCGGCGATATTGGCCGGCTCATGCGGGTTCAGCGCCCCCGGCTTGCCGGTGGCGACATTGCAGAAGGCGCAGGCGCGCGTGCAGGTGTCGCCCATGATCATGAAGGTGGCGTGCTTGTGCTTCCAGCACTCGCCGATATTGGGGCAGGCCGCCTCCTCGCACACCGTCGAGAGGCCGTACTGGCGCATCAGCTTCTTGGTCTCGGCGTATTCCGGCGAGTTCGGCGCACGCACCCTGATCCAATCGGGCTTGCGCCGGATCGGATTGTCCGGCCGGTGCGCCTTCTCGGGATGGCGCTCGGCGCGGCTCAGCGGGAGCTTGTCGCCCAGGTCGGTAGGTGTTCCGTCCATGACGCCCTAGATATGGAGCGTTCGCCCGTAGGCCGCCAGTACCGACTCGTGCATCATTTCCGACAGGGTGGGATGCGGGAACACCGTGGCCATGAGTTCGGCTTCGGTGGTTTCCAGCGTCTTGGCGATGCTGTAGCCCTGGATGAGCTCGGTCACTTCGGCGCCGATCATGTGGGCGCCCAGAAGCTCGCCGGTCTTGGCGTCGAAGATGGTCTTGATGAAGCCCTCGGGCTCGCCGAGCGCGATCGCCTTGCCGTTGCCGATGAAGGGGAACTTGCCGACCTTGAGCTGCAGCCCTTTGGCCTTGGCTGCGGCCTCGGTGAGGCCGATGCTGGCGACCTGCGGCTGGCAGTAGGTGCAACCCGGGATGTTCTGGGTGTTCATCGGATGAACGCCCTTCACGCCGGCGATCTTCTCGACCACCAGCACGCCCTCGTGCATGGCCTTGTGTGCGAGCCACGGCGGCCCGGCGACATCGCCGATGGCGTAGACGTTGGGCTCGCCCGTGAAACCCCATTGGTCGATCACGATATGGGTCTTCTCGACCTTCACCTTGGTGCCTTCGAGCCCCAGGTTCTCGACATTGCCGACGATGCCGACGGCGCTGATCACGCGGTCGACGGTGATCTCCTGGCTCTTGCCGCCGGCGGTGATCGTGGCGGTGACGTTGTCCTTGCCCTTCTTCAGGTTGCCGACCGTGGCGCCGGTCAGGATCTTCATGCCCTGCTTCTCGAAGGCGCGCTTGGCGAAGGCCGAAACCTCCTCGTCCTCCACCGGCAGGATGCGGTCGACGACCTCGGCTACCGTCACGTCCGCGCCCATGGTGCGATAGAAGCTTGCGAACTCGATGCCGATCGCGCCCGAGCCGATGACCAGCA
>JADHLS010000092.1 GCA_016780605.1 Reyranella sp. | reverse complement strand
GGAGGGCGGCGCCTCGACGCTGTGGATCGCCTGCCACCTGTTTCTCCGCGATCCCGTCACCATGGCGGCGCTGGCGCTCGGCGCCACCCGGCGCATCAAGATCGCGCTGATGGCGATGAGCCCGTACTCGGTGCACCCGGTGTTCATCGCCATGGCGGCGGCGACGCTCGATGAGATGTTCCCCGCCCGCGTCATCCTTTGCCTGGGCGCCGGCGCGCCAGCCGATCTAAAGGCGGCGGGCCTTGAGGCGACGCGGCCGCTGGTCACGATCGACGAGGCGGTGAAGGTCTGCCGCGCGCTGCTCGCGGGCGAGATGCCTGACTTCAACGGCCAGGTCTTCCGCGTTGCCGGCCGACGTCTGGCAAACGGGGCCCGCAAAGTGCCGATCGTGATCGCGGCGTCGCGGTCCAGGATGCTGAGGCTTGCCGGGCGAGAGACTGACGGCGTGCTGATCTCGGCCGCGACCTCGCCGCCCTTCGTGAAAGCCTGTCTTGGCGAGGCGGCATCGCCCAGCCAGGGCTTCCGAAAGGTCGGCATCGTCTACACCAAGCTCGGCGCCACCGAGCGAGAAGGTATCGACCCGATCCGCCGGCCGATCGGCTTCGTGCTGCGCGGCGCGCACCATGCCGAGAACATCCGGCTGTCCGGTGCCAAGCTAGACCAGGCTGCCCTTGCGGCCGCCTACGCGGCCGAGAATTGGGCCGAGGTCGACCGCCTGGTGAGCGACGACGTGGTCCGACGGCATGCCGCCTGCGGCACGCCCGACCAGGTGCGTGCCAAGCTCGAAGAGTACCGCGCCATCGGCCTCGATGAGGTCGTGATCGGTGGCATGGATGATGCTCCGTCGATCGCGGCCGCTCTTGCTGCAGTTCGACGGTAGGGGCCGGAGATAGAATGAAGTTCAGTATCAGCCTGCCGACCGGCTTCGAAGGCGTGATGTATCCCATTCCCTTCGTCGAGCCTGGCGACTTCGTGCGCATGGCGCAGCTCTGCGAGAGGCTGGGCTACGATTCGGTGTGGGGCAACGACCACATCACCAGCCAGAACTATGTGCGCGAGCTCTTTCCCGACAAGGCGCCGAACTTCTACGAACTCCTGACGGTGCTGTCGTTCTGCGCCGCCGCGACCCGCCGCATTCGTGTCGGCACGGCGCTGGCGGTGCTGCCGATGCGCGATCCGTTCTGGCTCGCCAAGCAGGCGGCGACCATCGACCAACTGTCCAACGGCCGCCTGGTGCTGGCGCTGGGCGTCGGCGCCTATCGCGAGGAATTCGCCGCCTGGGCGCCGCGGCTCGCGAAGACGGCGCGGCGCGGCGAGATGATGGACGAGGGGCTGGAGCTGATGCGCCGGCTGTTCACCGAGCGGCGGGTGACCCACGAGGGCAAGTACTACGCCGTGCGCGACGTCGAGATGTATCCCAAGCCCAAGGCCGATCCATTCGCATTGTGGATCGGCGGCCACAATATGGAGACGGTCGAGCGCACGGCGCGCCTCGCCACTGGCTGGCTGCCGGGCTGGCGCCCGTGGCCTGAGCTCGAGGCGCGCATCAAGACGATCAAGGCGCGCGCCGCCGAGCTTGGCCGCGATCCCGCGGAGATCGAGATCGCGCCGCAGTTCTCGCTGACGATCGCCAGGACGGCGGAGGAGGCGGAGCGGCGCTACATGGAATCGGGCCTGGTCCACCACCGCAAGTCACTGGCCTATACCGGCCGCGACCTCACCAAGCAGGTGGTGGCCAACCTCGTCGGCTCGCCCGACCTGATCCTCGAGAAGATCGACGGACTCAGGAAGATCGGCGTCGACCACGCCTGCGCCCTGATGATCCCGGCCGACAGCATGGCCGAGTTCGAGGACCAGGTGGAGTGGTTCGCGAAGGTGGCGTTGTAGCTCTTGCCGGACCGCGGGCCTCCAGGCCCGCTCATCATTCATGCTCCTCTCCCCCAAGGGGGAGAGGAGCATGAAGAGTATGAACATGAGCGGACCTGGAGGTCCGCGCTCCGGCAAGATTAGCCCTTCACCTTCGGCGTCACCTCTTCGCCGAAGATCTGCATTTGGTCGATCAATTCCTGCACCGAGTTGGCGGCGAAGTAGAGGCCGAGCAGGTGTGTCACGCCGGCCTCGCGGAAGGCGTTGGCCTTGTCGACGATCTCGGCCGGCGTGCCGATCAGGTTGATGTCCTCGTGCGTGGCCGTGCCCTGGCCCTTGAGAGTCGACTTGGCGAGCGACACCAGGTGCTTGTTCATCTGGCTCTTGCGGAAGCTTTCGATCGCGGCCTGGCGCGTCTTGCCGACATGCACCACGAACTGCGGGCAGACCTCGATGGTCTTCGGATCACGGCCCGCCTTCTCGGCTTCCTCGCGCAGCGTCTTCACCCCGGCGCGCAGGCGGTCGACATGCATGCCGGCGGGCAGCCAGCCATCGGCCCACTTCACGCTGCGCGTGATGTTGTTGGGGTTGTTGCCGCCGACATAGATCGGGATGTGCTTCTGCAAGGGCTTGGGATAGAGCTCGACGTCGCGGAACTTGTAGTACTTGCCGTCGAAGCTCGCGACACGATCCTTGAACAGGAGGTTCAGCGCCTGCAGGCCCTCGTCGACGATGTCGCCGCGGTCCATCTTGGCGTCGGGCTGCAGCGCCTTGAACTCCTCGCGGTAGGCGCCGATGCCCAAACCGCTCTCGACCCGGCCCTTGCCGAAGTGATCGAGGGTCGCGATCTGCTTGGCCAGCACGACGATGTCATGGCGCATCGGCAGCACGATCACGCCGGTGCCGACCTTGATGGTCTTGGTCTCCGACAGCACGAAGGCATAGGTGATCAGGGGCTCCCAGAAGCGCGGCGGCACAGGGAACTCCGCGCGCACGTAGTTCTGGGTCGTCATGTGGTCGTTGCCCCAGACCGAATCGTAGCCGAACTTCTCGGCCGCCTGGGCGATCTTGATGACGTTCTCGGGATCGGAGAACGGGATGGGATAGGTCAAGCCTTCCATCCCGGTCGGCAGGCCGGCACTGACACGCATGTCATAGTCCTCTTGTGTTGCCACCCTTCGAGACGCACGCCTGCGGCGTGCTCCTCAGGGTGAGGCGTTTCTTTGTCGCGACAGAGCAAACCTCATCCTGAGGAGGGCGCGCAGCGCCCGTCTCGAAGGATGGCCCCAACACGGATGCCTACTCGGCTGCGATGGCGCGCAGCTTGGCCGTCTCGGCCTCGTCGACCGAGCCGTCGTCGTTCACGGCGACGCCATAGTCGCGCCGTGCCGCCTCGCTCGAGATGAAGCCCTGCCGCACGTCCTCGGCGACGATTGCGGCCGGCCGCTTGCGCGGATTACCGAGCCCGCCGCCGCCCGGCATGGCGATGATCACGCGCTCCTTGGACGGCACCTCCTGCAGGCCCTTGCCGCGCAGCACCTTGCCGGAAGCCAGCGTCACCGAGCCCGCCTTGCCGGCGAGCCCGCCCTCGCGGCCGCGCGCGGGATGGTCGATGCGGTCGTAATAGGCAGAGAGCGCAAACGGCGCCTTGTCGAGCGTGCCGACCTCCATGATCTGGCCCAGCCCGCCGCGGAACTCGCCGGCGCCGCCGGAATCCTGGCGGTACTCCTTGCGCCACACGACGATCGGCGACACCGCCTCGTTGACCTCGATCGGCACGTTCTTCACGCCACTCGGGAAGGCGGTGGCCGACAGCCCGTCGGCGCCCGGCCGCGCGCCGGTGCCGCCGGCATGGAAGCTCATGACGCTGAACGGCTTGGCGTGCACCGTCTCGGCGGGATCGCCGCCGGTCGAGCCCGGACCGCCCAGCGCGAACAGGTTCCACAGGCACGACGTGCCTTCCGCCGGCACGTTGCCGCCCAAGGCCTGGTGCAGGCAGCCGAACATGACGTCGGGCAGCATCTGGCCGGTGACGTGGCGTGCCGCGACAGGCGCCGGCTTCTGGGCGTTGAGGATGGAATCTGGCGGCGCGGTGACGCGGATCACCGACAGCGAGCCCTCGTTGTTGGGCACCTTGGGCGCCACGATGCACTTCACGCCGAACGAGGCATAGGCCTCGGTGTAGCAGACCGGCACGTTGATGCCGTAGGCCGAGACGCCCGACGTGCCGGTGAAGTCGACGTCGATGCCGCTCTCGCCGATGGTCATGGTGGCGACCAGGTCGATCGGCTTGTCGGCGCCGTCGACTCGCATCGTGTAGCTGTAGGTGCCGGGCTTGATCCGGCGGATCAGCTCGAGAGAGGCCTGCTTGGACTTTTCCAGGATGTGGCTGCCCAGCCGGTCGAGGTCGTCGATGGCGAACTCGTCCATCATCTCGATCAGGCGCCGGCAGCCGATCTCGTTGCAGGTCGCCAGCGAGTAGAGATCGCCCACCACCTGGATCGGCTCGCGCACATTGGCGCTCACGATCTCGACCAGCGTCTCGTCGACCTTGCCCTCGCGGGCAAAGCGCATCAGCGGGATGTAGAGCCCTTCCTCGTAGACCTGGCGGGCCTCGGTGGTCATGCCGCGGCCGCCGATATCGACGACGTGGCAGGTCGAGGCGAACATCGCCACCATCTTGCCGCGCCGGAAGGTCGGCGTGACGAAGGTGAAGTCGTGCAGATGGCCGGTGCCCTTCCACGGGTCGTTGGTCAGGAAGATGTCGCCTTCCTTCATGGTGTGGGCCGGGAACTTCGCCAGGAAATGGCGCACGGCGCGGGCCATCGAATTGATGTGCCCCGGCGTGCCGGTCACTGCCTGGGCCAGCATGTCGCCCTTGAGATCGAACACGCCGGCCGAGAGGTCGCCGGCTTCGCGCGTCGAGGTCGAGAAGCCGGTGCGGATCAGGGCCAGCGCCTGCTCCTCGACGACCGCGATCAAGCGGTCCCACATCAATTGCAGACGGATGGGCGAGAGTGGATCGTTGAAGCTCATGGCTGCACCTTCTCCATCAGGATGGCGCCGATCGGATTGATCCGCGCGGCGAAGCTTTTGGGCACGATGGTCGTCGTCTCGTCCTCGGCGATGACGGCCGGGCCGGGCACCAGGCTGCCGATCGAAAGATCGGCGCGGTGATAGACCTGGACGTCCTTCATGTCCTGGTCGGCCGGGTCGTAGACCGCGCGGCTCGACCGCGCCGATGCCGGCTTGTCCTCGGGCTGCGGCGGCGTCTTGGGCAGGTCGGCCTGCTCGGCGGCGAGCCGCAGCGTCCAGTTCATGATCTCGACGTCGAGACCCGGAATGGTGCGGCCGAAGGTCGAGGCGTAGCCATCCTCATAGAGCTTCACCAGCTTGTCGCGCGACGACGCATCGAAGGGGCCGGGGGGCAGGCTGACGGTGATCTCGTGGCCCTGGCCGCGATAGCGCATGTCGGCGGTGCGTGTCTCGACGAGCTTGGCGTTCGGCGCACCGGCCTTGACCACGGCCTCGGCCTCGGCGTGCATCTCGGCGAACAGCGTGTTGACGTAGGCCGGGTCGAAGTTCTGATCGAGCTGGACGTAGCGGCTGCGCACGACCTCGTAGGCGACCGGCGCCATCAGGAAGCCGACCGCCGAGCCGACGCCCGCACCGCTCGGCACCATGACACGGCGGATGCCGAGCTTTTCAGCGAGCCGTGCGGCATGGATGGGGGCGGCGCCGCCGAAGGCGATCATGGTGCGGTCCTGCAATTCCTTGCCGCGCTCGACGGCATGGACGCGCGCGGCGTTGGCCATGTTCTCCTCGACAATCTCGCTGACGCCGAAAGCGGCATCGATGCGCTTCAGGCCAAGCGGCGTGCCGACCGACTTGTCGACGGCTGTCCCGGCCTTGTCGGTCGAGAGCTTGATCGAGCCGCCGGCAAAGTAAGTGGGATCGATGCGGCCCAGCACCACGTCGGCATCGGTCACGGTGGGCTCGGCGCCGCCGCGGCCGTAGCTCGCGGGGCCGGGCTCGGCACCGGCGCTCTCCGGGCCGACATTGACGCGGGAGAGCGAATCGACCGAGGCGATCGAGCCGCCGCCCGCGCCGATCTCGACCATCTCGATCACCGGGATGCGCAGCGGCAGGCCGCTGCCTTTCAGGAACCGGTACTGCCGCGCGACCTCAAAGGAGCGTGAATGCTGCGGCTCACCGTGATCGATCAGGCAGATCTTGGCCGTGGTGCCGCCCATGTCGAAGCTCAGCACCTTGTCGAGGCCGCACTGGCGGGCCAGCGCCGCGGCCAGGATGGCGCCGCCGGCGGGTCCCGATTCGACGAGGCGGATCGGGAACTTCCGCGCGGTTTCGAGCGCGGCCAGGCCACCGCCCGAGGTGATCAGGAACAGCGGGCAGGCGACGCCCTTCTTGCGCAGCGCCTCGTCGAGGCGGCCGAGATAGCGGTCCATCACCGGCTGCACATAGGCGTTGGCGACTGCGGTCGACCAGCGCTCGTACTCGCGGATCTCGGGCGAGACTTCGCTCGAGAGCGTGATCGACACGCCAGGCAGCATCTCCGACAGGATGTCGCGCGTCCGGCGCTCATGCTTGCCGTCGAGATAGGCGTGCATGTAGCCGATGGCGATCGCTTCGACGCCGGCGGCCTTGAGTTTGGGCGCGAGCGCGCGCACCGCCGCCTCGTCGAGTGGGATCAACACATTGCCGCGACCGTCCATGCGCTCGGGCACGCCGAAGCGCAACTCCCGCGGCACCAGCGGCGGCGGCTTCTGCATGAAAATGTCGTACTGCTCGAAGCGGTGCTCGAAGGCGATCTCGATGGAATCGCGGAAGCCCTCGGTGACGACCAGCGCGGTCTTCGCCCCCTTGCGCTCGATGATGGCGTTGGTGGCGAGCGTCGTGCCGTGGATGATCAGGCTGAGATCCGACGGCCGGAGCCCGGCGAGCATCAGGATCTGCTCGACACCGCCCAGCACGCCTTCCTCTGGCGCGCGCGGCGTGGTGAGCACCTTGACGCTCTCGCGCTTGCCGTTCCACTCCAGCGCCAGGTCGGTGAACGTTCCGCCGATGTCGACGGCCAATCTTGCTTTGTCCATGATTCCTATGCCGCTTTGTGAATGTTGCCGCCGAGATAGGCCTGTCGGATGCGCGGATCGGTGCGCACTTCTTCTGCCGGGCCTTCCATGAAAAGCCGGCCCTGTTCCATGACCAGGGCGCGGTCGGAGATCAGGAGAGCGCCGCGCACGTTCTGCTCGACGATCAGGACGGTGACGCCGTGGCTTGCGATGCGCTGGACGGTGGTGAAGACGTCGCCCTGCATCTTGGGTGAGAGGCCGAGCGAGGGCTCGTCGAGCAGCAGCAGCGTCGGCTCGACCAGCAGCACCATGGCCATTTCCAGGATCTGCTGCTCGCCGCCGGAGAGGTTGCCGGCGTCGGTGCGCCACTTCTGCTGCAGCATCGGGAACAGGCCGGTGACGCGGTCGATGGCGGCGTCGTGCACGGACGAGGGAAGGGTGTAGCAACCGATCTTCAGGTTCTCGCCCACCGACATTGCCGGGAAGTTGCAACGGCCCTGCGGCACAAAGCCGACGCCGCGCTTCAGCCGTTCCCACGGCGGCAGGCGCTCGATGGTCTCGCCCTTGAACACGATCTGGCCGTCGAAGAAGCGGTTGGTGCCGTAGATGGCGCGCAGCAGCGTCGACTTGCCGGCGCCGTTGCCGCCGATCAGGGTCGTGATCGAGCCTGGCGCCAAACGCGCGGAGAAGTCGCGCACGATCGGGTTGTCGCCATAGCCCGCGGTCACGCTGACCAGTTCGAGCGCCGGATTCATGCCGCCCCCCGCATCTCGGCCTCGGCCATCTCGGGCGTCATGCCGAGATAGGCTTCGAGCACGCGCGCGTCGGTGTGGATCTCCTGTGCCGTGCCCTCTGCCAGCTTTCTGCCTTGGTCGAGCACGATCACGCGATGGCAGAGGTTGGTGATGAACTCGACATTGTGCTCGACGATCAGGAAGGTCTCGCCGGCGCGGTTGAGCTCGGCCAAGGCCACCTCGATCTCGCGGATGCGGCTGGGGTTCACGCCTGCCACCGGCTCGTCGAGCACGACGATCTTGGGATGCGGCATCAGGGCGGCCGCCAGCGCCACCAGCTTCTTCTGGCCGTAGGAGAGAATGCCGGTCTCGGCCTCCCAGTAGCGCTTGAGCCCGATCAGCTCGACCAGCTCCAGCGCACGCGTCTCGGCCTTCTCGACGGCCTGGCGATAGCGCCGGGTGCGCAGCAACTCGTCGACCCAGGTGGCGGCATCGAACTGCTGGGCGGCGATGGCGAGGTTGTCGCGCAAGTTCAGCCGTTCGTAGATGCGCACGGTCTGGAAGGTGCGCATCAGGCCGGCGCGGGCGATGTGGTGGGCCGCCTGGCCGGAAATGTCCTTGCCGGCCAGCACGATCCGGCCGCCGTCGCGCTTCTGGAAGCCCGAGATGCAGTCGATGGCCGTGCTCTTGCCCGAGCCGTTGGGTCCGATCAGGCCGGTGACGCTGCCGGCTTCGACGGCGAACGACACGCCGTCCAGCGCATGCACGCCGGCATACGATTTCCTGAGGTCGGTGACGTCGAGGATGGCGCTCATCGCAGCTGCTCGCGCATGCGGTTGAGCTCGCGCTCGCGCAGCCAGCCCGCGACGCCCGAGGGCATGACGAACATCGCCACCACCAGGATCACGCCGTAGATGATCATGCGGAAGTCGGCCGAGAAGCGCAGCGCCTCGGGCAGCGCGGACAATGCCACGCCGGCCGCGACCACGCCCCAGAAGCTGCCGGCACCGCCGATGATCACGATGATCAGGAAGGTCTGCATGTAATAGAAGTCGAGGAACAGCGGGTCGATGATGCCGAGATGGAAGGCATAGACGCCGCCCGCCGCGCCGGTGACCGCCGCACTGATGGCGAAGGCCGAGAGCTTGTAGGGCATCGGCGAGATGCCCTGGGCGCGGACCAGCGGCTCGTTCTGCTTGATGGCGATCAGGGTGCGGCCGATGCGCGAGCTGCAGAGCGCGTAAAGGAAGGCGAGCATCGCCACCGAGAAAGCCCAGGTGACCCAGTAGAACTGTGGGGTCGTGCCGAAGTGGTAACCGAAGGCAGAGGGTCTGGGCAGGTTGGGGATGCCGAGCGGGCCGCGTGTCAGGTCGACCCAGTCACGCGCGATCAGGGTCACCAGCAGGGCAAAGGTGAGGGTGACGATGACGAAGGCGTGGCGGTTGGTGCGCAAGGTCGGATAGCCGATCGCCAGCGCCACCAGGGCGTTGATCAGAGCTGCCCAGACGAGGCCCCACCAGAAATTGCCGCCGAAGGTGACGACGGTGAGTGCCGTCACGTAGCCGCCGATGCCCCAGAAGCCGAGCTGGGCGAAGGAGAGCAGCCCGGTGAAACCGTAGACCAGGTTCAGAGCTGCCGCGGCGACGGTGAAGATCAGCGCCGAGATGCCGATGCCGATAATGTAGTTCGACGAGGTGAGCAGGGGCAGCGCGGCAAACGCCAGTGCCGCAAGGAGGGCGGCGGCGAGCTTCATCCCACCCTCATGCCGCCGCGCTTGAACAGGCCGTCGGGCCGCAGGAACAGGACGGCGATCATGATCACGAAGACCGCGCCCTCTTGCCAGACGATCTCGAAGAAGCCGCCGATCCAACTCTCGATCAGGCCGAGCCCCAGTGCGGCCACGATCGCGCCCGGGATATTGCCCAGGCCGCCGATGATCACCAGCGCGAAGGCCTTGAAGATCAGGAACTGGCCCATGTAGGGCGTGACCAGCTGGATCGGCGAGATCGCGGCACCGGCCAGCCCGCAGAGCCCGGCCGCCAGCACCACGGCGTTGCGCGCCACCACGCGCGGGCGGATGCCGACCATCAGCGCGGCCTCGCGGTTCTGGGCGATGGCGCGCATGGCGCGGCCGAACTGGGTATAGCGCAGCACGAGGTAGAGGCCGCCGAAGGCCGCCAATGCGGCGCCGGCGCCGATGATGCGCGTGAAGGTGAGGCGGATCGAGCCGATCTCGATGCCCTCGAAGCCGTACTGGGTATCGACCATGCGCGGCGTGGCAGTGAACAGATACTGCATCACGTGGATGATGATGATCGACAGTCCGAGCGTGATCAGGATCGCGCGCTCAAATTCATCGGGCTTGAGCCGCGTCAGCAGCACTTCGTAGATCACCAGGCCGACCAGCATGATGGTGATGATGGCGACGGCGAGCGAGGGCCAGTAGAGCAGGCCCATCACCGGCAGCGCGAAGGTCATGGCGTAGGCGCCCAGCATCAGGAGCTCGCCGTGCGCGAAGTTGATGATCTCCATGACGCCGAAGATCAGCGACAGGCCGACGGCGATCAGCGCGTAGATCAGTCCGAGGGCGATGCCGTTCAACGTGAGCTGCAGAAGATAGACGGCGTCGACGGTCATGATGCTCGCGGTGTTGCAATTCCCGGACCACCAAACGCGAACGCGACCGTGGCCGATGTGCGTTGACAGCTAAACAAGAATCCTGCGAACGTGCAACTATCGCAACGATGTCCCGATATTCGGAACAAGCTTCGGACCGTCAGGTGAATGCCCGTCGAACCCTCTCCGGCCCGCGCCCGCCGCGCTCGGGGTCACAATCGCTGGAGCGTGGACTCGACATCCTGGAGCTGATCGAGGCCGAGAACGCCGACATCGGCGTGCGCGAGCTGGCGCGCCGCGCCGGGCTCAGCCCGACCATCGTGCAGCGCCTGGTGAGCTCGCTCGCCGCGCGCGGCTATATCGAGAAAAATTCCGAGACCTCGCGCTATCGCCTGGGTCATCGCTCGATGATGCTGGGCGCTAGCGTCGAGCGCGGCGATGATTTCTCCGTCACGGCCCGCCAGGAACTCGACCGGCTGGCGCACGAGCATCACCTCAATGGCTTTGTCGCGGTTCTGCGGGGCGGCCGGGCGAT
>JADHLS010000091.1 GCA_016780605.1 Reyranella sp. | reverse complement strand
ATCCGCAACCGGTGGAAACGACATCACCAATGTCTCGGCGATCGCCAGCACTGCAACTGTCAGGGCGAGCCGCCGCAAGCGAACCATCGCCAGCAGCCCCGCCAGCACCAGCCCCACCGCCATCGATGCCGGCGGCAGCGCGAGCTGGGTCAGAAATTTCAGGAAGGTGAAGGTATCCATGCGAGGGCGCGAGCCCGGTCATACAGGGACCAGGACCGAACGGCAAAGCATTCCCTCGCGCCCGATGCCTCCCGATACTCCGACCTTCAGCATGCGAAAAACGTTAGCCTCGCACACCAGAGAGGGCTATGTTGTGGTCGATGTATAAACTCGCCGACAAGCAATCATAGGTTGCATGAACAGCAGGAACGGACGAGATCGATGCGATGTCGAGGCCGAAGTTGTGCTGGCCAAATTCGACCCCCTCAGAGAGCGCCGGTCTTGGCTAAATTTCAGTCTCAAGATCGAGACCGATTTCAGACCTGAGGAGATCAGGCGCGACGGCCATTCACACTACGTCTCGCTGATAACAAACAGCCTCGCGGAAGCTTACTTGGTTGGTTTGGCCGACGAAGTGCGACCAACACTCGAGAAGATAATTACTTGGATGGAAATCCAACCTGAACCGGACCTGGGCCTATTCTCCGATAGCAGGAGACATTGGAGTGACGGATGGTTCGCTTTGTACACATGGCGCAGATCGCTCGGGCTCCTCAAATGGCTGAGCCGCGGTGACAATGGAGAACGACACTTCGCTGCGGCGCTCGAGGCTGAGTGGCAGAGTTGGCAACAGGCGAGTTCTGATCAAATCGCGCAGGATAGGCAGAAGCGACAGGACACGTTGAGCCAGCATCTAGCCATGGCCCTTGCCGCGAACGCCCCAGCACTCGGCCTGAAACTCTATGAGGCTGCAAAGGTGAAGCGACCGTCCGCTGATCAGGCCCCCTTGCTGCAGTTCGGCAAATGGGCCTGCGATCACTTAGCGCGAGGCGGCAACCGAGATGCGACGTTCATTGCTCATGGCGCCGAGATGCTTCGGGCGAGTCTGCTTCCCAATTTCTTTTGGGGAGGAAACAGGACTGAACCAGCGCTATGGCTGAAAGCGATCTACTGGGACAGCGGCGTTGCCCAGACTCCTGAGCAGGCGATTGCCAGAGCCTACGATTCGATGCCCGGCGTCAAGCGCCCCGACTTCGTTCCACGCTGACAAACAAAAAGAAGGGCGGGCTCGGCTTGCGCCGGAACCCGCCCGATCTTTCCCCGTCGAGGATGTCGAAAGGTTAGATCGCTTCCTTGAGATCCTTGGCGACGCGGAAGGCGACCTTCTTCGACGCCTTGATCTTGATCGCCTCGCCGGTCGCCGGGTTGCGGCCCATGCGCGCCGGACGATTGCGCACCTGAAGGATGCCGAGGCCCGTGATGCGGACCTTGTTGCCCTTCTTGAGATGCTTCACGACCAGGCCGACGAAATCGTCGAGGCAGCCGGTCGCGTCCTTCTTGGTCATGCCGGTCTTTTCGGCGAGTTCGGCCGCCACCTTCGACAACGGAATCGTGGGAGCGGACGTTTTGGTTGCGGTAGCCATGATGAGGGGTCCCTTAGGTTTTTCGTTCGCCAACGTCTTCCTGACGCCCCAGGGCAGCGTTGACGCGCCCAAGGTTATCCACGAATCGGTCCCCCGCAAGTCCCCAATGCACGAAAAATGTCGATTTTTGGGGCTTTTTCGGCCATTTGAAGCAGTCATCCACAGACTGCAGAGAGCGTTGAGCGTGTCGAGGCCCCGCCTGATCCCGACTTTCAGCACCGCCGTGAACACCTGGCAGTGCGATGAAAACGACCATTTGAACGTCCAGTTCTACACCGAATTCGGCCACGAGGCGTCGGCGCACCTGCTCGCTGAGCTCGGCCTCGGTCCGCGCGCGCAACGGGCCGCCGGACTCGACGTGCGTGCCGCCGACGATCACATCCGCTACCTGCGCGAGTTCCGTGAAGTCGATCCGGTTGCGGTCCTGTCGGCTCCCATCGAGATCGGCGAGCGCCATCTGCTGGCCTATCACGAGATCCGCAATCCCGGCGACGGCACGGTGGCGGCGACCGTGCGCCGACGCATCGTTTGTGATCGGCCGTGGCCTGCTGCGTTCCGCGCGCGCGCCGAAGCCGCGATCGTGCCGCTGCCCGACAATGCGCGGCCGCGCAGCGTCGGCAAGCTCACCCTGCCCGATCTCGCGCTCGATGACGCGGCTCGGCGCGGCCTGATCGAGATCGGCCGCAGCGTGATCACGCCTGCCGAGTGCGACGAGCGCGGCGAGCTCCTCCCGCATCACCAGTTCGGCCGCTACTCCGACGGTGCGCCGCTTCTCTGGAACCATCTCGGCTTCGACCGTGCCGCCATGCAGGATCGCGGCGAAGGATCGGTGGTCGTCGAGATGCTGAGCCACTATCGTCGTCCTCTGCGGGCGGGCGATCTCGTCGTGGTGATGAGCGGGCTCGCCGGCTTCACGGAGAGAGTGCTGACCTTCACGCATTTCCTGTTCGAGGCCGAGACCGGCATGCTTGCTGCTTGTGCGGAGGCGGTCGGCATGAAGCTCGACCAGAAGATCCGCAAGAGCATGACGTTCACGTCAGAGGATCAGGCGCGGCTCGGTGAACGACAGCTACGCCTGGCCGCCTGAAGGAGGTTCGATGGACGACAAGACGCGCCTCGCCGCCGGCATCGCCAAGGAGCTGCAGGGCCTCAGCTACGACGACAAGCGGCTGGCCGAGATCGCCACCGAAGTCGAGGTGCTGAACGAGGCGGTACGCAAGGCCGCCGCCGCCCGCCTCACCTTCGACGACGATCCCGCCGCCTTTGCGAGCGTGCTGGCGCGGGAGGCGAAATGATCAACGACGATCTCGCGCTGCGCGACCTCAGCGAGGTCGCCGACGCCATTGCCGCTGGACGCATCACCTCGGTGCAGGCGACCGAAGCCTGCCTGGCGCGCATCGCCCAGTGGCAGCCGCGCACCAACGCCTTCCTGCGTCTCAACAGGGACAAGGCCCTGGAGCAGGCGCGGGCGATGGACAAGGAGCTTGCGGCCGGAAAGCGGCGCGGCCCGCTGCATGGCGTGCCGATGGCGCACAAGGACATGTACTACCGCGCCGGCGAGATCTCGACCGGCGGCAGCGAGATCCGCCGCAACTGGGTAGCGCCCGTGACCGCGACGGTGCTGCAGAAGCTCGATGCCGCCGGCGTGGTCGAGCTGGGCTTCCTTAACATGGCGGAGTTCGCGGCGGGCCCGACCGGCCACAACGTGCATCATGACCATTGCCGCAATCCGTGGGACAGCAAGCGCGTCACCGGCGGCAGCTCGAGCGGCTCCGGCGCTTCGGTCGCCGCGCGCATGGTCTATGGCGCGCTGGGCTCGGACACCGGCGGCTCGATCCGGCTGCCCGCTTCGGCGTGCGGCGTCGTCGGCATGAAGGCGACCTACGGCCGCGTCAGCCGGGCCGGCGCACTCGCGCGTTCCTGGACCCTCGACCATGTCGGGCCGCTCACCCGCACGGTGCGCGACAACGCCCGCATGCTGGGCATCGTCGCCGGCCACGATCCCGACGATTCGACGACCAGCGAAAAGCCCGTGCCCGACTACGAGGCCTTGCTGGAAGGCGGCGTGCGCGGATTGAAGATCGGCTTCTCCCTGCCCGACGCGATCGTGCCGGTCGATCCGCAAGTCGGCGCCGCCCTGCAGGCTGCAGCGGATGCCCTGGGCAAGCTTGGCGCGACGGTCAGGCCCGCGAAGCTCCCCGACTTCACCGCGCTCTACCGCTCGGCCGAGGTCATCGTGAAGTGCGAGGCGGCGGCGATGCATCGGCCGTGGATGGAAGCCAATGCGCCCTACGCCAACCAGGTGCGCACGCGCATGGAGGCGGGCTTCTTCATTCCGGCGACACAGTACATCGATGCACTGCGCCTGCGCGCCCACTTCGTGCGCGAGTTCCTGGCCACGGCCATGGACGGCGTCGATGCAGTCATCCTGCCGGCCATCCCTTTCCCGGTGCCGACCCTCGAAGAGACCGACATGGAAGCCTCGGGCGGTCCCGCCACGCTCAGCATGGTGGCGCGCTTCACCGGGCTGACGCGGCCGTTCAACACGCTCGGGCTGCCGGCCCTGTCGGTTCCGTGCGGCTTCGACAGCAATGGCGCACCGATCGGCCTGCAGCTGATCGGCCGGCCGTTCGACGAAGCGCTGCTCTACCGGATCGGCCACGCCTACCAGGGCGCCACCGAGCATCACAAGCGAGTACCGACTTGAAGGTTCTGTCGTCCTGAGCGCAAGCGAAGGACCTCATCGCCGATTGCAACCGGCATGAGATCCTTCGCTGCGCTCAGGATGACAGTGTGCGGCGACCTATGCCCGACGCACGTCGAGGTTCACCGTCACGTTCTTGCGCTGGGTGAAGCTGTCGAGCATGCCCTCGAGCGAGAACTCGCGGCCGATGCCGCTTTGCTTGTAGCCGCCGTAGGACATGCCGGGCACCTGGCCCAAACCCTGGTTGACCTGAACCCAGCCCGATTCGATGGCATGCGCGGTGCGCAGGCCGGTGCCGATGTCGTGCGTCCAGACATAGGCGGCCAGCCCGTAGTGGCTGTCGTTGGCCATGCGGATCGCCTCGGCCTCGTCGCTCCAGCGGATCGCCACCAGCACCGGTCCGAAGATCTCCTCGCGCGCCAGCCGCCAGTCGTTCGAGCGGTCGGCGAACACCGTGGGGATGGCGAAGTAGCCTTCGCTCAACGGGCCGCTCTTGGGCGGCAGGCCACCGAACACCAGCTTGGCGTCGGAGCGCTTCAGGCCCTCGTCGACATACTTGCAGACCTTGGTGAACTGCTTGTTGTTGATGATGGTGCCGATGTCGGTCTTCTCGTCCAGCGGGTCACCGATCTTGAGTGACGTCGTCTTCTTCTCGAGCTTGCCGAGGAAGGAATCGAAGATGTCCTCGTGCAGGAAGAGCCGTGAGCCCGCGGTGCAGCTTTGGCTCTGCCGCGTGAAGCGCATGGCGGCGATGATGCCGTCGACCGCCCAGTCCTCGTCGACGTCGGGATAGACGATCGACGGGCTCTTGCCCCCGAGCTCCAGCGACACCGGCACGATCCGCTCCGCCGCCGCGCGCATCACGATCTTGCCGACCTCGGTCGAGCCGGTGAACGAAAGCTTGCGGATGCCGGGATGATTCAGGAGTGGTCCGCCCACCTCCTCGCCGAAGCCGGTCAGCAGGTTCAGCACGCCGGGCGGCAGGAACTGCTGGCAGATCTCGGCCAGCAGCAGCACGCCCAGCGGCGCATCCTCGGCCGCCTTCATCACCATGGTGTTGCCGGCGCAGAGCGCGGGCGCGATCTTGAGCGCCGCCAGCATGACCGGCGCGTTCCACGGGATGATGGCGCCGACCACGCCCAGCGGCTCGCGCCGGGTGTAGGACAGCACGTGCTCGCCAAGCGGGATGGTCTCGCCCTTGAGCTCGCTGCCGAGCCCGCCGAAGTAGCGGAAGATGTCGGCCGTGAGATTGGCCTCGCCGCGCGCCTGGGTGCGCAGCGCGTTGCCGGTTTCGAGCGCGATGGTGCGCGCCATCTCCTCGGTGCGCGCCTGCAGCGCCTCGGCGATCTTGAGCAGCACCTTGCCGCGCTCGCGCGGCGCCACCTTGCGCCAGTCGGCATAGGCCTTGGTCGCGGCGGCGACGGCGCGTTCGACGTCGGCGGCGTTGCCGCGCGGCACCTCGGCGACCGGCGTCTTCTTGGCGGGATTCTCGACGGTGAGGCGTGCGCCCGAGGCGCTGTCGACCCATTGGCCGCCGATCAGCATGCCTTTGGGGGAAACGGAGTGAGCCTGCGGATTGCTCTCGGTGGCGGTCATCGACATGCGGGTCCTCCGGGTACCAAAACGGCCGGAGTTTGGCCCGCATGTCGTGACGCTACAAGGCTACGCCGCCTCCTTTACGCCGCTTGGGCCAGCGGCGTCGCCAGCGCCTCTTCCGCGCCAAGCGTGCGCGCAACGGCATGGATCGTCGCCGCGATGCGCACCGCGGCCTGGATCTGCTCGGCGGACAGGCCATGCTCGCGGCAAACCTTCTCGTGCGCCTCCAGGCACATACCGCAGCCGTTGATGGCCGAGACCACCAGCGACCACAATTCGAAATCGACCTTGTCGACGCCGGGCTTGGCCATGGCGGTCATGCGCAGCTTGGCCGGCAGGGTCTTGTAGTCGGCCGCGTGCACTAGGTGCACGAAGCGATAGTAGATGTTGTTCATCGCCATCAGCGAGGCCGCTATCTTGGCGGCGTTCAGCGCCTCGGGCGTGAGCTCGGGACCGAAGGCGTCGACCACAGCCTGCGTGGTCGGCGCATGATTGGCCGCGAGGGCGGCGGCGATGAAGCTGCCCGCTTTCTGCTGTGGGCTGAGCAGCTGCTCGGACGCCAGGCTCGACAGGTTGAGCTTGAGGTCGCGGGCGTACTCCGGCAGCCGGTCCTTCAGGACATCGATCGACATCGTTGCCTCCTTATGCCGCCTTCAGGACGTCGTCGCCCTTCTGCCAATTGCAAGGGCAGAGCTCGTCGGTCTGCAGGGCATCGAGCACGCGCAGCACCTCCTGCGGGTTGCGGCCGACCGAGAGGTCGTTGACCGACACGAAGCGGATGATGCCGTCGGGGTCGACGATGAAGGTGGCGCGCAGGCAGACCCCCTCGGCCTTGTCGAGGATGCCGAGCGACTGCGAGAGATCGCGCTTGATGTCGGCCAGCATGGCGAAGGGCAGCGCCTTGAGGTCGGCATGGTTCTGCCGCCACGCCAGGTGCACGAACTCAGAATCGGTCGACACGCCGTACACCACCGCATCGCGCTCGGCGAAGTCCTTGTTGAGCTTGCCGAAGGCTGCGATCTCGGTCGGACAGACGAAGGTGAAGTCCTTGGGCCAGAAGAACACGACCTTCCACTTGCCCACATCGCTCTTGTCGGTGACCTGCTTGAAGGCGGTCTTGGCGTCGGTGCTCACCACCGCCTTGAGGTCGAAGGAAGGGAACTTGTCGCCAATGGTCAGCATGAAACGCTCCGATGAATCAGATTAGAACGTTTCTAAAATATGCCTTCCGCCCTCAATTGCAAGTCATTCGCAGAACTATTTCAATGAACCAACTACCCCTTCTTTTTCAATGACTTATGCTTATGCTTTGCCGTCAGTTCACCGTACTTCATGCCTTCGAGCTTGATGCCGTCGGGATCGAGGAAGAACACCGCGTAATAGTCCTCGTAATACTCGTCGGCCGGGTCGACGATCTTCACGCCCTCCTTTTCGAGAAAGGCCTGCAGCGCATCGACGTCCTTCCGGTTGCGCAGCTCGAAGGCATAGTGGTGCAGGCCGACATCGCCGATGCTGTAGCTCTTGCGGCCCTCGGCCGGCGCGATCCAGTAGCGCGTCTTGCCATTGGTCCAGCCGATCGTGCTGGAATACTCGTCGGAGATCTCGAAGCCCAGGAACTCGAACAGCCGGCCGTAGAAGGCCTTCGACTTCTCGTAGTCACGGACCCGGATCGAGATGTGGTCGATCCCGACCACCTTGCACACGGGCTTGGCCATGACGTCCTCCAATTTCTGTGGTCACAACGGCACGGATGTCGGATTGTTGCCCGAGGCACAAGTGCAACGGGGGCGGTGGCATGGGGGCTTTTTCGAGGACAGTGGGCGCGCTGGCGCTCAGCACCATGCTGACCACTATAGTGTCGTTCTTCGCCGAGGCGTCGGCCCAGACCATCGACCAGCTGCGCAGCAGCAAGACCCTGCGGCTTGGCTACGATCCCGGTGCGCCGCCCTTCTCCTACGTGCCGCCCGGCAGCCCGGCCACCGCCGAGCCCCAAGGCTATTCGGTCGACCTCTGCCGCGCCGTCGCCGATCAGCTCAAGGAGCAGCTCAAGATCCCTGACCTGAAGGTCGCTTACGTCACCGTGAATACGGTGAACTGCTTCGACACCATCATCGAGAACAAGGCCGACCTGTTGTGCGAGTCGTCGACCGCGACACTGTCGCGTCGCACCAAGGTCGATTTCTCGATCCCGATCTTCATCGACGGGGCGAGCTTCGCCATCGCCCAGAGCGGACCGCGCGACGTCAAGCAATTGGCCGGCAAGAAGGTCGCCGTGCTGCCCGGCACGACGACCGAGCAGGAGCTGCGCCGCGCGCTCACCGGCACGCAGATCAACGCCGAGATCGTCCTGGTCAAGACTAACCAGGAAGGCCTCGACCTGGTCGAGAAGGGCCAGGTGGCCGCCTACTTCGCCGATCGCGCCACGCTCACCTTCCTGCTGCGTCGGGAGAAGCAGCTCGCCAATCTGCTGATGGCCGACACCTATCTGAGCATCGAGCCGATCGCCCTGGCGCTGCGCCGCGGCGACAGCGACTTCCGCCTCGCGGTCGACACGGCGCTCAGCCACATCTACCGCCGCGGCGAGATCGTGCAGATCTTCAAGGGCGCCTTCGGGCCGCTCAACACGCCGAGCCAGCTTCTGGCGGCACTTTATCAGATCGCAGGCTTGCCGGACTGACCGATAAGCGCCATTTCCTGCACCATGCGTTTGTCCGTTCTCGATCAGTCGATCGCCGTCGCCGGCCGTCCCCAGGACCAGTCCATCCGCAACACCGTTTCACTTGCCAAGCACTGCGAAACGCTGGGCTACGAACGCTTCTGGGTGTCGGAACATCATAACCATCCGACGATTGTGGGGACGGCGCCGGAGATCGTCATCGCCGCCATCGCCGCCACCACCGAGCGCATCCGCATCGGCAGCGCCGGCATCATGCTGCCGCACTACTCGGCGTTCAAAGTGGCCGAGGTGTTCCGCGTGCTCGACGCGCTGGCGCCGGGCCGCATCGATCTTGGCCTCGGCCGCGCGCCGGGCTCCGACGGCCGCACCGCCTACGCCCTCAACCCCGCAGCCAACGAGCGGCCCGAGCACTTCCCCGCCGACGTGCGCGATCTTCTGGCCTGGGTGCACGGCGAGCCCCTGGTCGAGCGCCATCCCTTCGCTGCCGTGAAAGCCTTCCCGCAGGGCGACACCGCGCCCGAGGTCTGGATCCTGGGCAGCTCCGACTACGGCGCCCAGGTCGCGGCCCTGTTCGGCCTGCCCTACTGCTACGCCTGGTTCTTCAGCGACGGTGCGGGCGGCGAACGCGCGATCAAGCTCTACAAGGAGAAGTACCGTCCGAGCGCCCGCCATCCCGAGCCGCGCTCAGGCCTCTGCGTCTGGGCGCTCGCCGCCGAGACCATGGAAGAGGCGCAGTACCATTTCACCTCACGCGCGCTGTCGCGCATGAACCGCGATCGCGGCATCCTGGTGCCGCTCGACACACCCGAGGTCGCCGCCGAAGGCCTCAAGGCTTTCGACCCGGGCCGCGTCGAACGCTTTCGCCGCGACTCCTTCGTCGGCACCGGCCCTGAGGTCGCGGCGCGCATCGAGGAGCTGAAGAACCAGGTGGGCGTCGACGAGATGGCCGTCGTCACCTGGACCCACGATGAGGAGGCGCGGCGGGCAAGCTACACCCACCTCGCCAAGGCCATGGGCTTCGCGCCCCTTCCCGCGCCGAAGAGCTAACGCGCTTCCGTCCAGCTTTCGGAGAAGGCCAGCGCGCAGGTGCTGAAGGGCCGGCCTTCCCGCTCGCGCTTCCACGGCGTGCCGCGCGCCTGGTTGCCGTTGATGGTGAGACGCGCGCCCGTCGCCGGCACCAGCACGGTGCAGACGCCATACTGCCGATTGGTCGGCGGCTGGTTGGGCTCGGTGTGGATCAGGAGCGGCTCGCCGATGTCGTACCAGGTCATGGCGATATCGGCGTCGTGCGCCTCGATGTGCTCGGTCCAGAAGTAGCGCGGGTCACCGGACTTCGAGAAGCTGGCGTCGATCACCGGGATCGACGTGTCCTTCAGCTCGGCATTCAGCATGCCCTGCACGGTCTGCTGCAGCCAACGCGCCATGGCGATGTTGTCGGAGTAGATCCGCCAGTGACCATGCGTCAGCTCGCTCTTTATGTAGAGCACGTGCCCCGGCCCGGCCGGGCAGAACAGGATGCGCCAGTAGCTGGCGTCGGTGGTGTTGGGATCGCCATCCTTTTCGGTCAGGCGGATGAACGGGTTCTCGCCCGTCAGGATCAAGCGATGTGGGTCTGCGACAGGCATGCGTCTCTCCCTGCCGGAACCGGCGCTGCCGGTCGGCGTTCCAGTCGGTTGCTGGGTAAGCCTAGCAGGGAGTCTGGAAGATGGGTCAACAGTTTCGTCGCGGTGTAGCCACAGTCGCGATCGGCATCGTCAGCACGGTCCTCATCTGCTCGAGTGCCTGGGCACAAACCGAACCGCCTGGGCGCGTCGGTCGGCTCGCCTTCACCAACGGAACCGTCTCCTTCCACGACAACCAGCAGAGCAGTTGGATTCCGGCCGCCGTCAACACCCCGATCACCAGCGGAAACGCCCTCTGGACCGAACCCAACGCGCGCAGCGAAGTCTCGCTCGCCGGCACGCGCATCCGCATGGAAGGGGGCACCGAGCTCGACGTGCTCGCGCTCGACGACAGCCAGACCCGCCTGCAGCTCCCGCAGGGCCGCATCGACGTCAAGTCCGTGGCGATGGATGCCAACCAGCCCTACGAGATCGCCACGCCGCGCGGCACCATCAAGCTGCTGCAGCAGGGCGACTATTATGTCGAGGCAGGCTCGACCGAGGATCCGACGCGGCTCGGCGTGCGCGCCGGCGCCGCGCAGATCCAGGGGCTGAACGGCAAGGTGCTCGCGGTGCGTCCCAACGAGGTCGCCGAAGTGATCGGCGACGGCAGCACCCTGCAGTT
>JADHLS010000090.1 GCA_016780605.1 Reyranella sp. | reverse complement strand
CGGTGAGCCGCGTCGGCTCGGCGGCCCAGATCAAGGCGATGAAGCAGGTCGCCGGCACAATGAAGCTCGAGCTGGCGCAATATCGCGAGATGGCGGCGTTCGCCCAGTTCGCCTCCGACCTCGATGCCTCGACCCAGCGCCTGCTGGCGCGCGGCCAGCGTCTGACCGAGCTCCTGAAGCAGAACCAGTACGCCCCGATGCCGGTCGAGGAGCAGGTCGCCTCGATCTACTCCGGCACCCGCGGCTTCCTCGACAACCTGCCGGTCAATCGCATCGGCGAGTTCGAGCGTCAGATGCTGGACGCGCTGCGCGCCGAGGGCTCGATCCTGTCCTCGATCCGCGACAAGCGCGAGATCGTCAAGGAGACCGACGACAAGCTGAAGGCCTTCCTGACCGACTTCGCCAAGAAGTTCGCCTAAGGCCGCCGGCTTCCGATGCCCAGTCTCAAGACTTACCGGCTCAGGATCCGAAGCGTCCAGTCGACGCAGAAGATCACCAAGGCCATGAAGATGGTGGCCGCAGCCAAGCTGCGGCGCGCCCAGGAGCAGGCCATGGCGGCGCGGCCCTATGCCGAGGCCATGGACAATCTGATGGCCTCGCTGGGCGCCTCCTTCAAGGGCGGTACCGGCCCCAAGCTGCTGGCCGGCACCGGGTCCGACAAGGTCCATCTGCTGATCGTCGCCACCGCCGATCGCGGCCTGTGCGGCGCCTTCAACAGCTCGATCGTGCGCGAGGCGCGTCGCACCATTCGCCAGCTCGTGGCGGACGGCAAGACGGTCAAGGTGCTGGCGGTCGGCCGCAAGGCCCGCGACCAGCTGCGCCGCGACTTCGCCGGCAACATCGTCGAGACCATCACCGACCTCGGCCGTCCCCGGCTGAGCTTCGGCGATGCCGAGAGGGTCGCCAAGCGCGTCATGGAGATGTTCGAGGCGGGCGAGTTCGACGTCGCCTCGGTGATCTTCAACCGCTTCAAGTCGGCGATGACCCAGATCGTCACGCACCAACAGCTGATCCCGCCGCCGGCTCCCGACGCCGACGCCAGCGCGAAGCCTGCCGGCGGCGCGGTCTACGAGTTCGAGCCCGACGAGGCCGAGATCCTGACCGACCTGCTGCCGCGCAATCTCACCGTCCAGATCTTCCGTGTCCTGCTGGAGAACGCGGCGAGCTTCTATGGCTCGCAGATGACGGCGATGGACAGCGCCTCACGCAACGCCGGAGAGGTGATCAAGAAACTGACGCTGCAGATGAACCGCTCGCGGCAGGCGTCGATCACCAAGGAACTCATCGAGATCATCTCGGGCGCCGAGGCCATCTAGGCCGGCCGCCCTGCAAATCGAAGGAAGGGAAACCCGTCATGGCCACCAACAACATCGGCACGATCACCCAGATCACGGGCGCGGTCGTCGACGTGCGCTTCGATGCCGATCTGCCGAACATTCTGAACGCCCTCCACGTCAACGCCGATGGCCGCAAGCTGGTGCTCGAAGTCGCCCAGCATCTCGGAGAATCCGAGGTCCGCACCATCGCCATGGACACGACCGACGGTCTGGTGCGCGGCGAGAAGGCGGTCGACACCGGCAGCCCGATCGCGATGCCCGTGGGGCCCGAGACGCTCGGCCGCATCCTGAACGTCATCGGCGAGCCGGTCGACGAGCGCGGCCCGGTCAACAACAAGCAGACCCTGCCGATCCATCGCAACGCGCCGGAGTTCGTCGAGCAGTCGACGGAAGCGGAGATCCTGGTGACGGGCATCAAGGTCATCGACCTGCTGGCGCCCTATGCCAAGGGTGGCAAGATCGGCCTGTTCGGCGGCGCCGGCGTCGGCAAGACCGTGACCATCATGGAGCTGATCAACAACGTCGCGAAGGCGCACGGCGGCGTGTCGGTGTTCGCGGGCGTCGGCGAGCGCACCCGCGAGGGCAACGACCTCTATCACGAGATGATCGAATCGGGCGTCATCAAGCTCGATGGCCCGGGCTCGAAGGTGGCGCTGGTGTACGGCCAGATGAACGAGCCGCCGGGCGCGCGCGCCCGCGTCGGCCTGTCCGGCCTGACCGTCGCCGAGTACTTCCGCGACGCCGAGGGCCAGGACGTGCTGTTCTTCGTCGACAACATCTTCCGCTTCACCCAGGCGGGCTCGGAAGTGTCGGCGCTGCTCGGCCGCATCCCCTCGGCGGTGGGCTATCAGCCGACGCTGTCGACCGACATGGGCGCGCTGCAGGAGCGCATCACCTCGACCAAGAAAGGCTCGATCACCTCGGTGCAGGCGATCTACGTGCCCGCCGACGACTTGACCGATCCGGCGCCGGCGACCTCGTTCGCCCACTTGGACGCCACCACCGTGCTGTCGCGCTCGATCGCCGAGCAGGCGATCTTCCCGGCGGTCGATCCGCTCGATTCGACCTCGCGCATGCTCGATGTGCGCATCGTCGGCGAGGAGCACTACACCGTGGCGCGCGAGGTGCAGCGCGTGCTGCAGCAGTACAAGTCGCTGCAGGACATCATCGCCATCCTGGGCATGGATGAGCTTTCGGAAGAGGACAAGCTGGTCGTGGCCCGCGCCCGCAAGATCCAGCGCTTCCTCAGCCAGCCGTTCCACGTCGCCGAGGTCTTCACCGGCACGCCGGGTGTGTTCGTGAAGCTCGAGGACACGATCAAGGCCTTCAAGGGCATCGTCGCCGGCGACTACGACGACCTGCCGGAGGCGGCGTTCTACATGGTCGGCACGATCGACGAGGCGGTCGCCAAGGCCAAGAAGCTCGCCGCCGAGGCGGCCTGAGCCGATGGCCAAGGTTGCTTTCCGCCTGGTCATGCCCGAGCGCGAGGTGCTCGCGACCGAGGCTGACATGGTCGTGGTGCCGGGCAGCGAAGGCGACTTCGGCGTCCTGCACGGCCACGCGCCGGTGATCTCGACCGTCCGTCCGGGCGTGCTGGAGGTCATCCAGAACAACAAGGTCGACAAACGCTTCATCGTCGTCGGCGGCTTCGCCGAGGTGACGCCGGAGCGCTGCACGGTGCTGGCCGACGAGGCGACGCCCTTCGAGGAGGTGACGGCCGAGCAGCTCGCCGAGCGCGAGCGCCAGGCCGAGCGCGACATCACCGACGCCGCCAACGACGCAGAGAAGGCCAAGGCCGAGAAGGACTTGGCTGTCGCCAAGGACCTGCGGCGGGCCCAGGCCTACTACGCAAGCCGCTGAAATCGCTCTGGTTGATTTCAGCGCCACCGCGAAATTTTCTTTTGAGATGTGCACGGGCCGGCCATTGCAAGCCGGCCCGAGGCTCGCTTTATTATTACGGCCATGGCTACCTGGACGCTCGAATCGATCGCGTGGGATCGCTTCGACCCTTCGAAAGTGGATCCGGAGATCCTTCGCAACATCAAGGCTGCGGCCCTGGTGGAGCGCAACGGCGGCGATTACCGGGTCTATCTGAACCGGGTCTTCGCCGACGATCAGGCTTTCCAGACTGCGGTCGACACCTGGGCGGACGAAGAGGTCCAGCACGGCATGGCGCTTGGCCGCTGGGCGACGCTCGCCGATCCGGCCTGGGATTTCGAGGCGGCCTTCGTCCGCTTCCGTACCGGCTACAAGCTGCCGCTCGAGGCGACGGCGTCGGTGCGCGGCAGCCAGGCCGGTGAGATGATGGCCCGCTGCATCGTCGAGACCGGCACCAGCTCCTATTATAGCGCGCTGAAGGACGCGACCGACGAGCCGGTGCTGAAGCAGATCTGCACCAACATCGCGGGCGATGAGTTCCGCCACTACAAGCTGTTCTACGACCATCTGCAGCGCTGCCTGGGGCGCGACAGGTTGAGCCGCTGGGGCCGGCTGCGCATCGGCTGGGGGCGCCTGGCCGAGAGTGAGGACGACGAGCTCGCCTACGCCTACTTCGCGGCCAACGAGCCCGAGAACGCCGCATACGACCGCAAGCGCAGCATGGAGGCTTATGCCCGCCGCGCCTATCCGCTCTACCGGCGGTTCCATGTGCAGCGCGCCATGGCCATGGTTCTGAAGGCCGTGGGCCTCAATTCGACCGGCCGCCTCAACGCCTGGCTGACCCGCGCCGGCCTGTGGTTCCTGCGCCGCCGCGCCACCAAGCTCGCCGAGCAGGGCGCTTAAGGTCTTTGCCGGGAGCGCGCCACTGGCGCGCCACTCCAGTGGCGCTCATGGTCATGTTCTTCCGGACCGCCGGCTTCCAGCCGGCTCATGATCATTATGCCGGCTGGAAGCCGGCGGTCCAGAAGACCATGAGCGCCACTGGAGTGGCGCGCTCCCGGCAATGAGCTATTTCACCAGATCGCGAAATTCTTCCACGACGGCCACATAGGTCGGGCGCTTGAACGGCACGATGCGCTCCAGCATCTCGCCGGCGCCCATCCATTGCCAAGCGTCGAATTCCTGGTCGTGGGCGGCAATGTCGATGTCGGAATCCCTACCGGTGAAAGCGAGGGCGAACCAGCGCTGGGCCTGGCCCAGCCAGCGGCCCTTCCAGCTCGCCGGCCTCATCGCCTCGGGCACCTCGTAGGTGAGCCACTGTGCGCTCTCGCGCAACAGCAGCGCCTTGGTCGTGCCGACCTCTTCCCATAGTTCGCGGCAAGCCGCCTCGACCGGCGTCTCGTCGTCGTCGACGCCACCCTGCGGCATCTGCCAGGCCTCGTGCTGCCTGGTCCGCCGACCGACGAAGATCCGTCGGTCGGGCGCGATCAGCATGAGGCCGACATTGCGGCGGTAGCGGTCGGGCCCGGACGAGATGGCCGTCACGCCGACCCCTTATTACCTCCCCCGTCATACGGGGGAGGCAGGGAGGGGGAGAGTCTCACTGGGGCTTTGGGAAAGGCGAAGATCATGATCTCTAATGAGCCAGCTGCACCGCTGGTGGCCTTCCCCCTCCCGGCCTCCCCCGTCTGACGGGGGAGGTGGAGGACGTCCTCAGTTGGCGCGGTTGCTGTAGAGCGAGATGCCCTTGATCAGGTCGACCGCGCGCAGCAGCTGGTAGTCGGCCACCGAGTCCTTCGGCGGCTCATCGGGATCACCCGACTGCTGGGCCGGCGGCGTCGCGCCCGGAGCAGCACCAGTCGCTCCGCCCGGAGGGGCACCGGGAGCAGCGGGCGCTGCCTGCTTGTCGTCTTTCTTGTCGCCGGGCTTGGCGGCCTCGGGCTTGGCGTCAGCCGGCTTGTCGGCAGGCTTGCCCGCTTCAGGCTTGGCGGCATCGCCCGGCTTGGCGTTGGGGTTGGTGATCGAGCGGCGCAGGTTCTCCTCGCGGAAGCCGGCGCGCGCCGTCAGGTTCTCGATCTTGGCAGGCTCGACCTCGATGTCGGGCTTGATGCCTTCCTTCTGGATCGAGCGGCCCGACGGCGTGAAATAGAGCGCCGTGGTGAGACGGATGGCGCCGCCGCCCGTCACCTGCATGATGGTCTGCACCGAGCCCTTGCCGAACGAGCGGGTGCCGAGAATGATCGCGCGGCGGTGATCCTGCAGCGCGCCGGCCACGATCTCGGAGGCCGAGGCCGAGCCGCCGTTCATCAGCACCACGATCGGCAGGCCATTGGCCACGTCACCCGGCTTGGCGTTCCAGCGCTGAATGTCCTCACTCTTGCGCGCCTTCACCGAGACGATCTCGCCCTTGTCGAGGAAGGCGTCGGAAAGCGCGATCGCCTGGTCGAGCAGGCCGCCCGGATTGTTGCGCAGGTCGAGGATGTAGCCCTTGAGCTTGCCGCCGGCCTCCTTCTTGAGCTTCTCGACGGCGTCGAGCACGCCCGAGGTCGTCTGCTCGGTGAAGGAGGTGACGCGGATATAGCCGATGTCACCCGCCTCGAGGCGGTAGCGCACCGACTTCACCTTGATGATCTCGCGCGTCAGCGACACGTCGAATGGATCCTTGCCGGCGCGGCGGATGCCAACCTTGATCGGCTGCCCCGGCTTGCCGCGCATCTTCTCGACCGCCTCCTGCAAGGTCATGCCCTGCACCGGCTCGCCGTCCAGCGCATAGATCAGGTCGCCCGCCTGGATGCCCGCCTTGGACGCCGGCGTGTCGTCGATCGGCGACACCACCTTCACCAGGCCGTTCTCCATCGTGACCTCGATGCCGAGCCCGCCGAACTCGCCCTTGGTCTGGACCTGCATGTCTTTGTAGGTCTTAGGGTTCATGTAGCTCGAGTGCGGGTCGAGCGCGCTCAGCATGCCGTTGATGGCATTCTCGATCAGGGTCTTCTCTTCGACCGGCTCGACATAGTCGCGGCGCACCCGCTCCAGCACGTCGCCGAACAGGTTGAGCTGCTGGTAGAGCTCGCTCTTGTCGCTGTTCTTGGCGGCGTCGCCCTTGTCCTGGGACCAGGCGGTATAGGCGACCGGCACGGCCAGGAAGGCCATGATCGCGGCAGCGGAAGCGAGGCGCAAACGGGTCATTTTCTCTGCCTTCACAAGAGATCGCCGGACATCCAAGTCCGGTCGATAAGGGGTTTCTGCGCAGTTAACCGAGAATACAGGGGCTTCTTTGGCAGTATCAAGGCGAGGCCCACGGCGCCTGCCTTAAATAAAGTCAATCTGACGCGGCGGCCACCGCCTTGGGCGCGCCCAGCACGATCGGACGCGGTGTTTCCGACAGCAGCGAATGACCGGTCATTTCTGCGGGTTGCGGCAGCCCCATCAGCGCCAGCATGGTGGGTGCAACGTCGGCGAGCTTGCCGTCGGCGAGCGAGCGGATCTTGGCCGGAGCGTTTAACAGCAGCGCCGGCACGCGGTTCAACGTGTGCTGGGTGTGCTTTTGATGGGTCGTCTCGTCATACATCTGCTCGGCATTGCCGTGATCGGCCGTGACCAGCATCACGCCGCCCTTGGCCTTGACCGCCTCCATCAGCCGGCCGAGCGAGGTATCGACCGCCTCGATCGCCTTTATGGCGGCGTCGAGATTGCCGGTGTGGCCCACCATGTCTGAGTTGGCGTAATTGACGACGATCAGGTCGAACTTGCCTGAAAGAATCGCTTCGACGAGCTTGTCGGTCACTTCCGGCGCGCTCATCTCGGGCTTGAGATCGTAGGTCGCGACCTTGGGCGAGGGCACGAGAATGCGCTCCTCGCCGTCGAACACGCGCTCCTCGCCGCCGTTGAAGAAGAAGGTGACGTGGGCGTACTTCTCGGTCTCGGCGATGCGCAGTTGCTTCAGGCCTGCTCTCGACACCGTCTCGCCCAGGCCCATCGTGATGGACTCCGGCGGGAACAGCGTCTTGAGGAACGGTTTCAGCGCAGCGGAGTAATCGACCATGCCGACGGCGATGGCGAACTTCACCACGCGCGGCCGGTTGAAGCCGTCGAAACGCGGATCGAGCAGGGCCGTTAGGATCTGGCGCGCGCGGTCGGCGCGGAAGTTGAACATCAGCAGGCCATCGCCGTCCTGCATCCCCTTGTAGCCATCAATGACGGTGGGCCTCACGAACTCATCGTCCTGGCCTGCGGCATAGCCCTTGTCGATCGCCTCCTTGGGCGTCTTGGCCTCCTCCCCCTTGGCGTCGACGATGGCCTCGTAGCCTAGCGTCACCCGCTCCCAGCGCTTGTCGCGATCCATCGGGTAGTAGCGCCCGGAGACGGTGGCAAACTTGATCGGCAGGCCCTTCTTCAGGCCGCCCTCGATCTGCTGCAGGCACTCATGCGCGCTGCGCGGGGGCATGTCGCGGCCGTCGAGGATGGCGTGGATCCAGACCGGCACGCCGGCGCCGGCGATGTGATTGGCCAGGAAGACCAGATGGTCCTGGTGCGAATGCACGCCACCCGGCGAGGCGAGCCCCAGAAGATGGCAGGCCTTGCCGTTCTTTTTCAGCGTGTCGACCAGCTCGGCCAGGATCGGATGCTTGGCGAACGAGCCGTCCTCGATCGCCTTGTCGATGCGCGGCAGCTCAGGAACGGCAACGCGGCCGCCGCCCAGGTTCATGTGGCCGACCTCGGAATTGCCCATCTGGCCCTTGGGCAAGCCGACGAAGGTCTCGGACGCATCGATCAGCCCCTGCGGGCAGGTCGCGATCATGCGGTCGTAGTTGGGCGTGCGGGCGTCGAGGATGGCGTTATAGGACGGGTCAGGCCTGTGGCCCCAACCGTCGAGGATGCACAGGACTGCGGGACGCGGACGCGACTGCTCGGCCATCAGGACTTCGAGTCCGGGCGCTTCGGCGCGTACTGCACCGAGTTGAACTTGTTGGGGCAGCTGAGATCGCGCGGATCGGTGTTGGTGTTCTGGTCCGGCACTTCGATGGCGCAGAACACGAACTCGCCGCGCGGCTCGCCGTCGATGGTGATGTCGTAGGTGTAGGTTCCCGGCGGATCGCCCGGGATGATGCACCACGAGCGCTGCAGCACGCCGTCCTGCACCGTCTCGAACATGCGGGTGGTGGCGCGCGTCTTGTCGGCGCTGACCTCGGTCTCGGGACCGGCGATCACCTGCTCGGCCGGCTGCGAGGTGGTCAGCACCTCCTTCAAGGACACGACGCGGTTGGGACCGCCGAGATACATGCGCCAGCCGAAGCAGGCACGGTTGAACAACAGCGGAATGGCGTTGGTCTCGTAGTGACGCTGGCGGCCATCCTCGCCCGTGATCGACACGTACGGGATGCTGCGGACCGGCTTCACCGCCGGCTTGTCGGCCGGCGTCGCGGTCTGCGCCAAAGCGGCGGAAACGCCCGCCAGGGAGAGAGCGCCGAGGCCGGCCAGCAGGGTGCGGGTGATAACGCGCATGGGTGCAATGTAGCCCCGGTTTTTCGTCAGAACAGAGGCAAAATCGACGCTTATGCCCGGTGATAGGGATGGCCAGCCAAAACCTGCTGGGCTCTGTAGATTTGTTCGGCGAGCATGGCCCGGGCCAGCAGGTGCGGCCAGGTCATCGTTCCAAAGGAAAGGACGAGGTCGGCCTTTTTCAACAGGGGCTCGGTGTGACCATCGGCGCCGCCGATCAGGAAGGCCACGTCCGACACGGAATTGTCACGCCAGCGCGCCAAGCGGTCGGCGAAGCCCTGGCTGTCCAGGACCTTGCCACGCCGGTCCAATGCCACCAGCACGGCGCCCGAAGGGATGGCCGCGAGCAGCAACTCGCCTTCGCGTTGCATCAGCTGGGGGGCCGGCAGCTTGCGCTTCTCCTCGCGCTCGATCAGGGCGAGCGGCCAGCGGATGCGCTCGGCGTAATGGTCGTAGAGATCGCGCTCGGGGCCGCGGTTGCGGCCGATGCAGGCGATCGTGAGCTTCACGTCAGCTGATCACGCTGGCTTCTTGCGGCGGGCGCGGACGGGCTTGGGTTTCGCCGCCTCGGCCTCGAGCGCCCACATCTTCTCCAGCGCATAGAAGGCGCGCGGCTCGGGGCGGAAGATGTGCACCACCACGTCGCCGGCATCGACCAGCACCCAATCGCCGCCCTGCTTGCCCTCGACGGGCGTGTAGCCGTGGCCGGTTTGCTTCAGCCGCTCGGACAGATGATCGGCGATGGCCACGACCTGGCGGTTCGAGCGGCCGGTGGCGATCACCATGTAGTCGGCGAACGCCGACTTGCCCTTGAGGTCGATGACGACGACATCCTCGGCCTTGTCGTCATCCAGCGAACGGCGCACCAGCGCCAGCAGCGCCTCGGCGTCCTTGCTCCGGTCGGGAAGCGCACGGCCCCTCTCGGAGAAATTCTGGTCGGTGATGGTCTGTCCTTTCGCTTTCGTCCGTCGTCGCGGCCGCACGGCGCGGATCGCCGTGGCCGAATGGCTGTCCAGCCGGCTGGGGATGAAGCACCAGGCCGGGGCTACGCAGGATGGCAGCATGCGCGCCCGGCCGGCGTCTATCCGGTAACGGGCGAAGGCGCGCGGGGCTGCCGAGGCGAGGGCGGGATAGCTCCAGCCCGGTCGGGCGAAGGCCGCGATGGGGATCGACTGGAAGAGCTCGCGCCAGCCGCGCCAGTCGACGAACTGGGGCAGGATGTCGGCGCCTGTCAGCCAGACGAAGCGGGCCTTCGGATAGGCCCGCCGCAAAGCGCGCACGGTATCCAGGGTGTAGCGCGTGCCCAGCCCCAGCTCGGGCGCATCGATGCGGATGCGCGGATGGCGGCCCACGATCTGCCGGGCGCGGGCGACCCGGGTCGCGAGCGGCTCCATGCCGTCGCCGGCCTTCAGTGGGTTCTGCGGCGAGACCAGCCACCACACCTCGTCGAGGCCGAGCCGCCGGAGCGCCTCGAGGCTGATATGGCGATGGCCCTCGTGCGCGGGATTGAACGAGCCGCCGAGAAGCCCGATGCGGCGCGTCGTATCCCGCGGCACCCCCGGCATTGGATGAAGAGAAGAGCTCACGCGTTGCAGCTCACGGCCGCGTCGTGCCCTGGCCGCGCACGATGTTCTTGTAGGTCGTGAGCTCGACCAGGCCGACCGGCCCGCGGGCATGCATGCGGTTGGTCGAGATGCCGATCTCGGCGCCCAGGCCGAACTCCCCGCCATCGGCGAACTGCGTGCTGGCGTTGTGCATGACGATGGCGCTGTCGACCTCGGCGAGGAAGCGCCGGGCCGTCGCCTCGTTGCCGGTGATGATCGATTCGGTGTGCTGGCTGCCGAAGCGGGCGATGTGATCGATGGCGCCGCCGACGCCGTCGACCGTGGCGACCGCGATCACCGGCGCGAGATACTCGGTCCGCCAATCCTTCTCGGTGGCGGGCAGGGCCTTGGCATCGCGCTTCTGCACTTCGGCGTCGCCACGCACCTCGCAGCCGAGCTCATGCAGCTTGGCGAGCACGGGCATCAGGTGCGTGTCGAGCGCAGCCCGGTCCACCAAAAGCGTCTCGGCAGCGCCACACACGCTGACGCGGCGCATCTTGGCATTGGCCACGACATCCGTCGCCATGGCGATGTCGGCGTCGCGATCGACATAGACGTGACAGATGCCGTCGTAGTGGCGCAGCACAGGCA
>JADHLS010000089.1 GCA_016780605.1 Reyranella sp. | reverse complement strand
CACATCGAGAATGCCTTCTGTCGCCTCAAGGACTTCCGACGCATCTTCACTCGATACGACAGGTTAGCCCGAAACTTCCTCGCCTCGGTCTGCCTCGCTGCCGCTATCGTATGGTGGATTTAATGAGTCTCGACCCTAGGCTTCCCCCGGAAACCATCGGCAGTCTACAGGGCGGCTGCCGGTTTGACAGTGGCCGATGCCATCCTCAGGCTCGGCAGGCTTACGATGCGGGGGAATTGCCATGTTCAGGACTTGCCTGGTTGCTGCGCTTTCGATCGCAGCGGCTTGCTCCGTGGCCTACGCACAGTCGGTGCAGTTCGAGGGCAACAGAGCCGTCGCCCAGAGCACCACCAAAGAGGCGGCCTGCGAGGCCGCGAGCGCCGCCGCCAAGAGCAAGTTTCCCGGCAGGTCCACAACGTCGTGCCAGTGCACCGTGGTAACTACGAGCGCGTGGAGCTGCTTCGTTAATGCTTATTGAGGCGAAGCCCTCCCTCCCCAGCGAAGCTGGGGAGGGAAGGTGTTGCCATCACGTCTCTCCTCGCCGAGGCCGGGGAGGTTTCCGGGCGTTTCCGGCGTTTCCGGCGGACTCATTTGTGATCAGAGCCGGATTGACCCACCACCGATTGGGGGGTCGGCCGCCATAGGACGGCACGCGATAGTCGACACGCTGTACGATCCCGGCATCGCGCAGGCGATAGAGCACCTGCTCGGTATCGCTGGCATTGACGGCGCGCCGCAAAGCTTCAACGCGGATGTCCTCACGCGAGACATCGGGGCGGCCCTGTTGCCGCAGCCAGCGCACAACCTGCCGCGCTTGGCGCTCGCGCTCGCTGACGACGGTGCGGTGGAACAACGCGCGGGCGTGGCCGCGGAAGTAATCCGACCACAGCCGCACCGCGCGCTCCATCTCCTCGGCGCCGATATGGCCCGGCGGCCCAGAGGGGCCGGTCTCGGACCAGGCGAGCAACTGGAGCACGCCCGCAAGCCGCGCCACCGTCCCGCGGCCCTTGCCAAGCCACGCCGTCTCCAGCCCTTCCCGCTCCTGCACGGCGGCCTCGCGCAGCTCGGCCGACAGACCGGTCAGGAATTCGTTCAGCACGCCGAGTCCGTGCTGATCGACCACAAGCTCGAGCGGATCGTCCGGCCGTCCGATCTTGCCGGCGATGCGGCGAAAGGCAGCCAAGGCGTCGGCATCGCGCGCGGGCTCGGTGGCGCCGATCGGCGCGTGCTCCGGCGGCGTCGGCCAGGCGAACAGGAAGCGGGCCGCCAGCGCCTCGGCCGTCAGCAGCTCGGGCACGCGATCGGCGGGCAGGGCGAGCAGCAGGCTGGCGGCGAAACGCTCGACATGGCGGGCGCCGAGCGACATCGGCTGCGCCGACCAGGCCTGCAGCCACGACGCGCGGCGCGTATCGATGGCGCCGGCCAGCCATTCCGCGGAGTCCTCGCCCCACACGACGACGCCGCGGGGATTGGCGATCACGGCATCGGCGACGGCGGCGAGCGCGGTGTTGGTCACCACCGACGCGGATGATTTGCCGTCGCCGGCCGTCCGCTCCGCCTCGATGACGCCGAGCAGCTCGCGCACCGACGCCATCGCCGGCGACTTGCCGCTGGATGGCGGTCCGACCAGGGCCTGCCACAACACCAGCGGCTCGACCCAGCGCGGCGCAATGCGGACCACGGCGCCAGCGCCGCCGAGACCGGCGACGGCTGCCAGCAATGACAGCGCGACGTAGTCGACGGGTGCGCCGGCTGAGCGAGCCGTGTCGCGGACCCAGTCGCGCCAGAAAGGCGATAGCAATTCTAATGGGAAAGCCGAAACCGCGAGTCGCGTACCTTCCAGAAAGGCGGCGTCGATCTCGCCCCACTCGCTGGGCGAGAACCAGGAAGCCTGCCCTATGTCACGCGGAAGGTAGCCGACCGAACGATGGATCGGTGGAACCGCACTCGCGCTGGCTGCATCGTCACTACGGGACATGTGATCGTCTTTCGATGACCTAGGTTTATAATTACTATAGTATATGGAACAAAGAGAGAACACAAGCCCCTGTTTGAGGCTATCCCATCGCGATATGAATCCTCGCCTTGGGCTACCATAGGTGGATGCTGCGCTTCTTCGTCCGAGCAATTGCGATCCTCGGCTCTCTATCGGGAACGCTACTTCTCTGGATGGGCCAGATAGGCCCTGATGACGCGGTATCGAACTACGCCAAATGGGCTAAGAAACTTGGCATCGAACCACCGCCGGAATGGCTCGTTAATCCGCGCGTTGACGCATGGGGTATCGCGGCCGGCGCCGCCTTGCTTCTAAGTGGGCTGGTTGCGGCCATTCTTTGGTACCGAGGTGCTCCGGACCGGCATCGCGCGCCACCGCCATCGAACCACGCAACTTTGCCAAGCGACGCTTCGCTGCCGCCCACGTCGCGAGCGACGGGCACGTTCGTTGGTACCAAGGTCGCAGGCGGCAGCGGGGAAAGTGGACCAGGCGGCCACGCAGAGATCAGTTCCACCGGCGATCTGGTCGTTATAGGGGGCGAAATAAGGGGCGGCGATGGAGGCCCCGGAGGCCCAGGAGGCAACGCCACCGCTCGTGCCGGAGACGCTCCGCCGCAAAAATTCCGGGGACAGAGAACGGTTCTGCCGGATTTGGCTCTTGTAGAGTTCGTCAATAAGCGAGATGCGAGCGATGCAGATGGTCACTTGGTGTTCGTGGCAACGCTGTTCGCCAAGCTAGAACAGAAGGCGGTGCTAAGTGAGATTTCCGTATGGGGTCGGAAGGACTGCCCTAGGGGACTGAAGGTCGCACCAGTTACGCCGATCCCGGCGAGCCACTGGGAGTCAGCGCATATCGACGTTGTCGAGTATCTAGAAGCTCCGCCAACGGGCGGTCGCACTCGGCCAACGGACGCAGGCAGTACCTACTACTCCGATCTTTATCTCAACCGAACGCAAGCAGATGAGATCTTTCCACCTTCGGCTTCCACGCCGAATTGGATCAATATGCGAGACGCATTCATACAGATTTGCAATCTGAAAGGTCTTAGTGACGAGACCGACCCCACTGCGGATCGCAGAGTCGACCTTTGGCCGCAGATCAGACAGAAAGCCAGGGACGGAGAGATACTTGTTCGTGGTCGTCCGATGGCGGCCGGTCGTTTCGATGACAGCGCCCCGTCAGAGGATATTCCAAGAGTGCACTGGCGTGACTTCGATTTTGAGCCGACTCGTTATATGCCCGACGTGGACGATAACGATGTAAGATTCGGGCAAACGATTCGGCAAAACACGAACAGCAACTATGTGAACTTCGATCGGTACTGTGACTTACACGTCAACAGTAGTGCGATAGCGCACATAGAGTGGAAGGCATGACGTTCGTGAGGTTTGGAGGAAGAACAAGCTAGGTTTAGGTCATGCTTGAAATAAACGCCGGAAAGCTAGGAGAGTTTTGCGACCGCTTATCCGAGCGTGTCGCGAGGAGGGGCTAGGCGGGCCATACGACGCACCAGGATTTCAACTGCCTCAGCGGCCGAGCTTGCCGGGTCATCGCCCCAAAATCCATCCGGCGCGCAAGCGGATCAGCAAGGTGATGCCAACTAGCAGCGATCGACAAAGGCCGCCAGCTCGGCGTTGAACCGCGGCGCATCCTCGCAGAATGGCGAATGCCCGCAATCGTCGAACCACGACGCCTTGGCGTGCGGGATCGCCGCCAACGTCGCCTTCGCGGCAGCGGGCAGCACCACGGTATCCTTGGCGCCGTGCGTCACCAGCACCGGCACGCGCACCTTGCCCAGCGCAGCAATGGTCTCGGCACGGTCGGTCGACCAACCCATGATCGCCCGCCGCACGAAAGCGGGCACGCGCGCGTTGTAGGCAAGCGCGCGGCGGAAGTCCGCCTCGCTTGGCTTCTTCGCGAAGCAGCCGGCGAGGAAGCCGACGACCTTGTCGATCTCCTCGCTCAGAGTCTGGCCCTCGGGCATCGGCTGCGGCGCGCCGGGGCCGCGGCAGGCCGGGTCCTCGACCACCAGGGAGGCGACGATGTAGATGCCGGCGAGGCGCGCATCGCCGTAATTGATCAGGTATTGCCGGATCACGCGGCCGCCCATCGACCAGCCGACCAGCACGGGCCGCTTGAGTCGCTTGGCCTCGAGCACGGCGGCAATGTCCTCGGCCCAGACGCGGCTGCCCTGGTAGGCGGCCGCCTCGCGCGGCTGGTCGGAGGCGCCGTGCCCGCGAAAGTCGAAGGCGACCAGGCGGTAGCGTTCGGCGAGCGAGCTGGTGAACTGCGGCTCGAAGCAGAGATGGCACTGCGCGAAGCCGTGCACGAGCACGACCTCCGGCCCGGCCGGATTGCCCCACTCGTAGACGGCGAGACGCGTACCGTCGCTTGCCGTGACGAAGCTCACGTCTTGGCGATGTTCCACAGCACCGTGACCGGCGCCTTCAGCCAGCCCTGCAGGTTGGCGCGCGCCGCGCCGGGGCCGTACCACTGGCCGAGCCAGCCGTACTGCGCGGTCTCGAGCGCGCGGTTCTGCACGGCCGCCGCCAGCGCCTTGGCCTTGGCCGGGTCGGTCTCGAGCGCGTAGGCGTTGCGCAGCTTCTCCATCTCGGGATCGTCGGGCCAGCCGAACCAGGCATTGGCGCCGTTGGCCACCGTGAAGTTGGCGGCGATCGGGTTCAGGATGTCGGCGGCGATGGCGTAGGTGTGGAAGGCGCTCCAGCCGCCCTTGTCGGCGGGATCCTTCTTGGTGCGGCGGGTGACCAGGGTCTGCCAATCCATCGACTGCATGTCGACCTTGAAGCCGCCCTGCTCCAGCAGCTGCTTGGTGACCGGCGCCATGTTGGTCAGCACCGGCAAGGTCGTCGACTGCATCAGCACCACCGGCGAGCCGTCGTAGCCGGCCTCCTTGAGGAGCGCCTTCGATTTTTCGAAGTCGGGCCTGGTCAGCAGCGGGCCCTGGATCTCGACGCCGTTGGGCGTGCCGCAGACGAAGGCGGCGGTACAGACCTTGTAGTACTCGGGCTCGCCGACGGTGGCCTTGAGATAGTCCTCCTGGCGCATGCAGTAGAGCGCGGCCAGGCGGATCTTGGGGTTGTCGAACGGCTTGGTCAGCCAGTTGAAGCGGATGACGAACTGCTGGCCGAGCGGGTTCCAGTTCACGACCTGCACGGCCTTGTCCTTCTTGAGGACCGGGATCAGGTCGTGCGGCACCTGCTCGATCATGTCGATCTCGCCCGCGATCAGCGCGTTCACCTGCTGCTGCGGGCCGGGCATGTCGACGAACTCGACGCGGTCGACCTTGGCGATCTTGCCGCCGGCCAGGCCGTTGGCGGGCTCAGGCCTTGGCTTGTACTTGGAGTCTTTGACGTAGACGTGCTTCTCGCCAGGCTTGGACTCGGCGTTGACGTAGATGAACGGACCGGAGCCGACTTGGGAGTCGATCTGCTTGAAGGGATCGGTGTCGGCGATGCGCTTGGGCATCATGAAGGGCACGTTCGAGCTCGGCTTGCCGATCGAATCGAGCACCAGGCCGTAGGGCTCCTTGAGCTTCAAGGTGAAGGTCTTGTCGTTCGTGGGCTTCAGCTCGGCGACGAAATCCATCAGCTTCTGGCCCATCGGATCGCGCGCGCCCCAGCGCTTCAGCGAGGAGACGCAATCCTCGGCCAGCACCGGCTTGCCGTCGTGCCATTCGAGCCCATCGCGCAGCGTGAAGGTCCACAGCGTCTTGTCGGGCGAGACCTCCCACTTGTCGACCATCTGCGGCTTCACCGCGTTGCTCTCGTCGGTCGAGAACAGCGTGTCGTAGATCATGTAGCCGTGGTCGCGCGTGACGTAGGCGGTGGTCCAGATCGGGTCGAGGATGGTGAGATTGCCGTTCTGCACGAAGCGAAGGGTCTTCTTTTCCTGGGCACCGGCGATGCGTGGCGCGAGCGCAAGGGCAGCGCCACCGGCCGTGAAGGCACGGCGATTGATCGTGGCCATAGGGTTTCCTCCGATGGGCGGGCCGCTTCCCGGGCCCGTTCACTCCCCGGCGAGACCCTGACAGGACGGTCGGGAGAGTCAAATCAAGCGGAGCGCGGACCTCCAGGCTCCGCTCATTGCCGGGAGCGCGGCACTCCAGTGCCGCTCATGGTCGTTGCGGACAACGAAAATGCGCCACTGGAGTGGCGCGCTCCCGGCAAAGACGATGAGCATGAGCGGACTGGGTCGCGGTTTACCGCGACCTTGGAGGTCCGCGCTCCAATGGCTCCTACCCAACCGCCGCCAGGGCCTGGGTCAGGTCGGCGACCAGGTCGTCCGGGTGCTCGATGCCGACGGACAGGCGGATCGTCGTGTCGAGCACGCCGATGCGGGCGCGGACGTCGGCGGGGACGCCGGAATGGGTCATGGCGGCGGGGTGGCTGGCGAGCGATTCGGTGCCGCCGAGGCTGACGGCCAGCTTGAAGATCTGCAGCGCATTCAGGAAGGCGAAGGCGTCCTTCTGGCCGCCCTTGATGTCGAAGGAGAAGGTCGAGCCGGCGCCGGTGCATTGCCGGGCGTAGACCGCTTGCGCCGGCGAACCGGGCTCGAGGAAGCCGAGATAGTGGACCTTGTCGACCTTGGGATGGTCGCGCAGGAACTCGGCGACCAGCTTGGCATTGGCGTCGGCGCGCTGCATGCGGATGGCGAGCGTCTCCAGCGAGCGGCCCAGCATCCAGCAGGAATGCGGATCGAGCTGGGTGCCGATGCTGCCGCGCAGCGCCTTGATCGGATCGATGACGGCCTTCGAACCCAGCGTCGCACCGGCGATCAGGTCGGAGTGGCCGCCGACATACTTGGTGAGGGAGTAGACCGAGACGTCGGCGCCGTGCGCCAGCGGATGCTGGAACACCGGACCGAGCAGGGTGTTGTCGCAGGCCACGATGGGGCGGAAGTTCTGGGCGGTGCCGATCTCCTCGGCGATGCGGCGCACCAGCTGAATGTCGACCAGGGTGTTGGTCGGGTTGGCCGGCGTCTCGGTCATGATGATCGACACGCGGCCCTTGCCCTGCGCCTCGCGCGCGGCGGCGCGGATGGCGGTCTCGCTGACGCCGTCGACGAAGCCCACGGCGGCAATGCCGAAATTCGCCATCGTCTTCGCCAGCAGGGTCTCGGTGCCGCCATAGAGCGGCTGGGAATGCAGGATGACGTCGCCGGGACGGGCGAACGCCAGGATGGTCGTCGAGATCGCCGACATACCGGAGGAGAACACCAGGCAGTCCTCGGCGCCCTCGTAGACGCCCAGCCGATCCTCGACGATCTCGCTGTTGGGGTGGTTGAAGCGCGAATAGACGAGGCCGGCGCTGCTGCCCTGCGGCGGCTGGCGTCGGCCCGCGGTGTAGTCGAAGAAGTCGCGGCCTTCTTCGGCCGAGCCGAACACGAAGGTCGAAGTGAGAAACACCGGCGGCTTGACCGCGCCTTCGGACAAGGCGGGGTCGTAGCCGTAGCTCAGCATCAGGGTTTCGGGCTTCAGGACATGGTTGCCGATACGGGTCTTGGAGGGGCGCGGCGCGGGCATGGCGGTACTCCTGTGACGGGGGACTCCTGCTCAACAGGTTCCCTCATGCTCCTCTCCCCCGCTAGGGGGAGAGGCTGGGAGAGGGGGTTACATCCGTCGATTCCCCCTCTCCTAACCTCTCCCCCTAGCGGGGGAGAGGAACATGAAGGAAGACTATGACGAGGAAAGCGTTGCCTCAGGCGGCTCTTAATCGAATAAATTCGCCAGGCGTTGCTTCATCTGGTCGGCGACGTAGAGGGCCAGGGCCTGGATGGTCGAGGTCGGGTTCACGCCGCCGCCGGTGACGAACAGGCTGCCGTCGACGATGAAGAGGTTCTTCACGTCGTGGCAGCGGCCCCATTCGTTGGTCACCGAGCGCTCGGGATCGCTGCCCATGCGGCAGGTCCCCAACAAATGGCCGGGATAGTTGAGCGCGGTGCGCGAGCAGGAGATGCGGGTGGCGCCGGCCGCGGCGAGGATCTCCTCGGCGCGGGCGATGCCGTGCTCCATCATGCGCCGCGTGTTCTCGCCGATCGCGTAGTCGATCCTGGGTGCCGGGATGCCGTTGCTGTCCTTCAGCACCGGATCGAGGGTGACGCGGTTGTGCTCCTCCGGCAGGTCGTCGCAGGCAACGCCGATGCCGACACGATGGTCCAGCAGCTCGCGGTAGACGCGGTGATGATCGCGGCCCCACGGCAGGTGGCCCGACGCCGCGCCGACGATCGCCTGGGTCGCCGGGCCGACGCCGCGGCCGAACTGCAGCATGTAGCCGCGCACGAAATCGCGGCTGGGATCGGTTTCGTAGAACTCCTTGCTCCACAGGCAGGTGATCGGCCCGCGGGCGCCGTCCATCAGCTCGCCGACATAGCCCGACACGACCGGCCAGGGATGCAGCATCAAATTCTTGCCGACCAGACCCGACGAATTGGCGAGGCCGTTGGGGAACTTCGCCGAGGCCGAGTTCAGCAACAGGCGCGGCGTGCCCACCCCGTTGCAGGCCAGGATCACGACCTCGGCCGGCTGGAAGTGCTCGCGACCCTCGGCGTCGTAGTAGATCGCGCCGGCCGCCATGCCGTTCTGGTCGGTGGTGATCTCGCGCACCCGGCAGCGCGTGCGCAATTCGACGCCGGCGCGCAGCGCGAGCGGCCAGTAGGTGATGTCGGTGCTGGCCTTGGCGCCCTGGGCGCAGCCCGGCGTGCAGTAGCTGAGGTTGATGCAGGCGGCGCGGCCTTCGTAGTCGCGCGTGGCGATGGCGGTGTCGGAGGGCCACCAGTGCCAACCGAGGCGATTCATCGTCCGGGCATAGTGCGTGCCGGTGCGGCCGAGCGGGATCGGCGGCATCGGCGGATGGCGCGGCGGCCCGCCGGGATCGCCGGTCACGCCCGACGAGCCCATCATGCGGTCGTTCTCCTCGAAGAACGGCTCGAGCTTCCAGTAGTCGATCGGCCAGTCGTCGGCCACGCCGTCCAGGGTCTTCACCTTGAAATCGGACGGGTGCAGCCGCGGCCAGTGCGCGGTGAAGATCAGGGTGCCGCCGCCAACGCCGTTGAAGTTGGCGATCTTCATCGGCGAGTTGTCGTCGTTCACCGGATAGTCGGCGTCGCGGCCGCGGATGTTGGGGCTGATATGGAAGTCGCTGAAGCGGCGCGCCTCCCAGTCGCGCTCGCCGCTGGGGAACTCGGTCGACTTCATCCAGTCGCCCTGCTCCAGGCAGAGGATGCGCATCCTGGTTTCGGCCAGGCTCCAGGCCACCGCCGCGCCCGAGGCGCCCGAGCCGATGATCAGGACGTCGACCTTTTCGTTCATGTCACGCTTTCCGCCTCATACCTTGCGGTCGTCGCGCCAGAAAGGCGGCCGCTTGCGCACGACCTCGAGCAGCGACCAGTCGCCCTGCTCCACCTCGTGGCCCTTGGGGTACGGCGCCCGCGCCTCGAGCTTCAGCGCCAGCAGGACGCGATCGTCGCGGTAGTAGGCGCTGGCGATCACGCGCCCCAAGGTCATGATCGATGGCGCGCCGCCGGCATGGAAGCCGTTGATCAAGGCTTCACGCTTGTCGCGATCGAGGGCGCCGAACGCGCTGCCGGATCGGGCAGAGATCTCGGCCACCGCCTCGCGGACGTGCGGCAGGTCGCGGCCGATGGACTTCACGATATCCTCGAAGATGGCTGGATCGTCGGCACCCGGCATGCCGAACTCGGCGCTGGCCGGGATCATCGTTCCGGCGACGTCGCGGAGCGTATCGATGTCGATATCGGTGGCGGACATGACAACGGGTCTACACGAATGTGCTCGGGGCTGACAGAGTGAGCCTATGAGCCGACGCATCGTCATCTGCGGCGGCGGCGCAATCGGCGTCGCCATTGCCTGGTTCCTCAGCCGGCGCGGGGCGGTGCCCATCGTGGTCGAGCGCCATGCCGTGGCCGGCGCGGCCTCGGGCAAGTCGGGCGGATTCCTGGCGTTCGACTGGTGCCGCGGCACGGCGCTCGACCGGCTGGCGAGGCGCAGTTTCGAGCTGCACGCCGAGCTCGCCGAGGAACTCGGCAATCCGTGGGGGTATCGGCGGCTCGAGACCTATGCGGGATACGCTGCCGAGAACGAGGGCGACTCCGGGCCGGGTCAGCGGCCCTGGCTGTCCGACTCCGTCTCGCTGAGCGGCCAGCTTGGCTCGCCGCAGACGACGGCGTTGGTCGAGCCGTATGGCTTCACAACGGGCCTGATGCGAGCGGCCGAGACGCACGGCGCGGAGCTGCGCCACGGCACGGTCGCCGATCTGCTGCACGACAAGAGCGGCGCGGCGCGCGGCGTCGTGCTCGAGGACGGCGAGACGGTCGAGGGCGACGGCGTGGTGATCGCCATGGGGCCATGGTCGATCCTGGCGACGCGCTGGCTGCCGCTGCCCGCGGTGTACGGCTACAAGGGCCATAGCCTGATCTTCCGGACCGACGACGCCATTCCCGGCGAGGCGCTGTTCCTCGAATACCAGGAGGCGAGCGGCGAGGTTCTTACGCCCGAGCTGTTCCCGCGCGCCGACGGCACGACCTGGGTGTGCGCGGTGTCGAGCACGTCGCCGCTGCCGGTCGATCCGGCCAGCGTCATGGGCGACGAGGGCGCGCATGCGCGACTCGAGGCGATGTGCCGGACGATCTCTCCGGCGCTGGCCGCCGCGCCGATCACCGCACGCCAGGCCTGCTTCCGCCCCGTGACCGACGATGGCCTGCCGCTGATCGGCCGCGTGCCGGGCGTCGGGGGCGCCTATGTCGCGACGGGCCACAGCGTGTGGGGAATGCTGAATGCGCCGGCGACCGGCGAGGCGATGGCCGAGCTGATCCTCGACGGCGCCGCACGGCGGGTCGACCTGAGGCACTTCGATCCGGGGCGGCTGAAGGCATTCGACCCGGCGCGCCTCATGTCATCCTGAGCGAAGCGAAGGATCTCATGCCGATTGCAAACGGCGATGAGGTCCTTCG
>JADHLS010000088.1 GCA_016780605.1 Reyranella sp. | reverse complement strand
AAGAGCGCCACTGGAGTGGCGCGCTCCCGGCAATGAGAGTCTGATGAACGATGTATAGAGCGAGGACTCGGCCGCACTCTATCAACAACCGCCGTGATTGTCAATAACGATAGTTTTTACGTACCGTAGACGCATTAACCCGGCGCCCGCAGCAGGGCCATCACCTTGTCGAAAGCCTGGTCGGCGATCGCCTCGATCTCGGCCTTGGTGCGGTTCTGGATCGGATGGGGCACGTAGACCACGCCGGGATCGAAGCCCAGGGAATCGCTTTGCGCCTCGACGCCGTCGACGAAGCCCGTGGTGACGATGTTCACGCCCGGGAGGCCGCGGCTGTCGAGATTATGAAGGTCGTGCAGACTGCACGATGTGCAGGAGCCTCAATCGCTTAAGGCGATCACCGCGAGCTGCGCCTCCGCCGCGATCTGCTGCATCAGCGCGGTCGGCGCCACCTTGGTGTTGGTCGGCTTGGCGTAGCGCCTGGTCGCGACACCGGCTTTCCTGAAGTGGCCCTCGAGGCGGTCGATGAACTCCGCCCCGCGCGACTTGCCGATATCCATCAGCGCCACGGTCTTGCCGTCGAGCGACGATGGCGGAGCAAGCCGCGGCCGGCGGACCGGCGAGCTTTCCGCGGTGGGATCGCGCAGCTTCATCTCTGAATTCATGGGCGAATCTCCCTGGTAACGGCCTGGCACTCTTCCCGAACGCGCTGACCCGGCCAGCCGCCAATGATGGCCGAGAATAGCCCAGCCTCGCCGCCGGCGCGAACGATCAGCACGCCATCTGGCATGGGCTGGAACTTGTCGACCATCTGGTCGGCGTACTTGGGCGGCAGGCCCTCGGCCACGCCCTGCGCGCCCCACACCAGGTCGCGGCCGGGCCGCTTCAGCGCCTGGAACAGCTCGTCCTCGATGCGCCGGCGGTTCCAGCCGCCGTCCTTGAAGATCTTGTAGTGCTCGGGCGTCAGCACCAGCACGGCGTTGCCGGCGTCGCAGAGCTTGGGATGGCCGACGCCGAACAGGCCCATGGCCAGCGAGCGCACCAGCTCCTCGGGCGCGCGCGATTTCTGGTCGATGAAGCCATGCACGCCTTCGCCGTGGAACAGGGTGACGGCGCTCTTGCCCGGCTCGATGCCGCGGCGGACCGACAACGGCTCCCAGTCGGGATCGGATTCGTCCTCGGCGAAGCAGAAAGTGTACTTGCCGGGATTCCCCAAGGTCGCGCGGTCGATGGCGCCGGGCAGGCCGCCGCCGACGTTTCTCACGATCAGCTGCAGGCAGCGGCCGATGGTGGCGTTGGCGCGGTTGCCCTGGCCCAGCGCATTGACGCCGCTGTTCATGCCGATCGCCCGGGCCGCAGGCCCGTTGATGATCACCAGCGGCCCGGAGAAATGCGTGGTGCACAGCAGCCCATGCATCACGAACAGCGGATCGAGCGCTGCCTCGAGCACGCCCAGCACCACCGGCATGTATTCGGGCTTGCAGCCCGCCATCACGGCGTTGATCGCAACCTTCTCGACGGTGCAGGGCGCGAGGTTGGGCGGGATCAGCCCAACCACCTCGTCGGGCTTGCGCTCGGTGCCGCCCAGCATGCGCAGGATGCGCTCGTCGGTCGGCGGCACGACCGGCAATCCGTCGGTCCAGCCGCGCTCGAAGCAGGCCTCCATCGGATCGTCCCAGTTGCCGACGGAGATTTCCCGCGACTTCAGCCCAGGATCGCCGTAACGCGCGATCAGCGCCTCATGCACGCCAGGCTCGACGCTCTTGGAGCCGCAGCCCGGCTGCCAGTCGGGCAGGCCCTTGCCCTCGGCGGCGGCGCCGGCGAGGCGTATCCATTCCTGGCGCTGCCAGCCCACGGTGCGCTCGACCTCGCGGCCGTCCTTGAAGCGAATCAGGGTCGGAACCGCCTCGATGTTGAGGCGGAAGGAGCGTTCCAGCGCGTCGTCATAGATCACGGACCGCACGCCGGATGGGAAGGTCGGATCGTCCTGGCTGACCACGGCCAGCGCGCCGGCGCGGTCGAGGCTCTGCATCACCGGCTCGACCAGCACGCAGGTCGGGCAATCACGCTTGGCGACAATGACCAGGCCGTCGCGCGGGAGGAGGGTGTCGGGCATGGGCCTCTCCTGTCATGCTGAGCGTAGCGAAGCATCTCATCGCCGTCGAAGCGAGTCGCGATTTCAACGGCATGAGATCCTTCGCTACGCTCAGGATGACAGAAGGGCGTTCACCTGGGCATCGATGAACGCCGCGTCCTCGGGGATGACGGCGGGGTTGCCGGCGCGATGGCCCCAGACCGACGGGATCTCGACGAGGCGGGCGTGCTTGAGATGCGGCAGCTCCTCGCGGTTGTCGTCGGTCTGGAAGTAGAGGTCGGTGGCCGACGGCATCAGCAGGACCTTGGCCTTGATGCCGGCCAGCGCCATGTGCAGGTCGCCGCGATAGAGGTCGTTGGCCGAGATGTCGCCGTTCTGCCAGGTCCACAGCTGGGCCATCAGGTCACTGGCATCGCGGCGCAGGAAGTTGGCCTCCCACGAGCGCACCAGGAAATCCTCCAGGCTGGTGAAGCCCAGCCCGCGCCACATCTCGCGCCGATAGAAGGTCTGGCTCAACGCCCAGCCGGCGTAGATGCGGCCCATGGCGCGCAGGCCGTCCTGCGGTATCCTTGCGTTCTGGACGGCGGTGCGCACGCCTTCGAGGAACACGAAGTTGTGCGGTGCAGTCCTGGCCGAGCCGCAGTTGACCACGATGCGCTCGACCGCCTCGCCGAACAGCGCTCCCCACTGGTAGGCCTGCTGAGCGCCCATCGACCAGCCATAGACCATCTTCACGCGATCGACGCCGAACAGCTCAGCCAGCAGGCGGCGTTGCTGCATGACGTTGTCGTAGGTCGTGACCTCGGGGAACTCGCCCGCCGCTCCCTGGGGTGTGTTCGACGGCGAGGAGCTCAGCCCATTGGTGAACATGTTGGGAATGACGATGAAATAGCGGCTGGGATCGAGGCAGTGCTCGACCGAGACCAGCCATTCGATATCGCTGTGCTGCGCCGAGTAGCTGGTCGGATAGACGATGACGTTGTCGCGCGCCGGCGAGAGCGTGCCGTAGGTCTTGTAGACGATGCGCGCGCCCTTGAGCGTGCCGCCACGCTGCAGCGAGAGGTCGCCGCACTCGAATGTGCCTTCACTTGTCCTCATGCCACGCCCCTATGTCATGCTGAGCGCAGCGAAGCATCTCATCGCCGTCAATGCCGTGCTCCGGCGTCAGCACCACGAGATCCTTCGCTGCGCTCAGGATGACAATGAGCGCATGATCTCGCCTTGCACCTGGATATACCCCCTGGCGACATACTTCAGGTGCGGGCGCAGATAGCGATGCGCCTCGGGCAGGTTGTGGAAGGCGATGTTGGGGAACAGGTGATGCTCGGCGTGATAGGGCAGGTTCCACATCAGGAAGCGCACGATGGGATTGGAGAGCGTCGTGCGGGTGTTGGCGAAGCCGTCGTCGGAGTTGGGGCAGAGCGTGTGCTCGCAGACCAGATAGAGCCGCAGGAACGGCAGGCCGACCAGCAGCGGAATGAACCAGACCCACAACACGACGGTCGTCTGCAGCGCGATCGATCCGCCGACCAGCGCCGCATAAAACGCCAGCAGCCAGCGGCCCCAGCGCCGCACCTCGGGCCACGCCGAGGGATGGATGTAGTCGACATTGCCCTTGAAGCCGAACGGGAACAGGAAGATGTCGCGAATCCTGAGCATCAGGAACGGGATCGAGCTGATGCGGAAGAGATACTGGCCCCAGGTGCGCGGCGTGCCCGAGGTGACGAGCTCGGGATCGCGCGCAGGATCCTGCGTATAGCGATGATGGGCCATGTGATAATGCCGGTAGAAGCCGGCATTGTTCAGGATCGCCGCTCCCGAGAAGAAGGCGAGCAGGTCGGCCATCCAGCGCGTCTTGAACGAGCCGTAGTGCACCGATTCGTGCATCGCGCCGAACAGCGCATTGACGAAGATGCCCTGGATCAGGAGCGCCGGCACGACCCACCAGGTGCCCTTGGTCGCAAGCACCAGCCAGCCGCCCGCCACGAGCAGTGCGAGATGGCCGGCCGTCTGCACCAGCCCATGCCCGTCGGATCGCTTGTAGAGGCGCTTCAGCACCTCGGCGGGCACGACCCGCATCTGGCGGGCGCGCTGGCCCGTCACGACAAAGGCGCTCATTGCACCTCACACCTCCCGATGGACAAAACCTAGCACGAATCGGGCCTGCAATGGCTCGCCAACGCCCGGCCGGTCCAGCTACAGTCCGTGCCTTGGGCCAGGGGATCATGAAATGAAGCGGCGCGAGTTCGCGGCACTCGCTGGCAGCATTGCTGTGACCGCCCCGGCCGCCGCGCAGGCGCAGCAGGCCCTGCCCGCCGCCGTTGCCGCCAAGAAAGCGACCGACAGCATTCCGATCTATTTCGTGATCGCCGATCCGCCGGTCGATCTGGGGTTGGTCAAAAGCCTCGGCCGGCCCGGCGGCAATGCCACCGGCATTGTCACCCTGGCGGTCGAGCTGGTGCCGAAGCGGCTGGAGCTGCTGCGGCAGGCGGCACCCAAGGCCACCACTCTCGCTCTGCTGATCCATTCCGACCACCCCAGCGCCGCGGCGGTCATTGCCGCCCACGAAATCGCGGCGCGGGCCTTGGGCGTCCAAGCGCAGATCTTGAAAGCCGTCAGCGATGCGGAGATCGACGCCGCCTTCGCGGCCCTGAAACCCGACAGCGCGCTGCTGGTCGGCACGGATGCCACGTACTTCGCCCGCCGCGCCAGTATCATTGCCCTTGCCAACGGCCGTGCCGTGCCGACCATGTTCGACAATATCGCGCCGGTGAACGAGGGCGGCCTGATGAGCTATGGGCCGGACGCCGAAGCCCTGTGGCAGCGCGCCGGCTTCAATGTCGGCCGCATCCTCAAGGGGGCAAAGCCCGCCGACCTGCCAGTCGAGCAGGCGTCGAAGCTCGTTCTCGCCCTCAATCTCAGGACGGCCAAAGCCATCGGGCTCGAGATCGGCGCATCGCTGCGCGCCATTGTCGACGAGACCATCGAATGAGACGTCGCTCGTTCCTCGCCGCGGCATCCTGCCTGCCGACAGTCGTCCGGGCGCAAGCCGTTCCGCGCATCGCCTATTTCAGCGGTCGCTCGCAAGCCACGGATGCTCATCTGCTGGAGGCCTTTCGCGATGGCTTGAAGTCGACCGGCTATGTCGAGGGCCAGAACGTCACGCTGGAGGTGCAGTGGGCCGACGGTCGTTATGCCGACTTGGCGAAGCTTGCGCCCGAGGTCGTGGCGACCAGACCCGACCTGATCGTCGCCGTCGGCGGCAATCCCGTCGCCGTCGCGTTCAAGGCGGCGACGTCGACCATCCCCGTGGTGTTCGGCGCCGGCGCCGACCCCGTTGCCATCGGCCTGGTCAAGAACCTCAATCGGCCGGAAGGCAACCTGACGGGCATGACCCTGTGGGCCAACGAGCTCGATGCCAAGCGGCTCGACTTGCTGCACGACATGCTGCCCAAGGCCCGCAAGGTTGCGGTGCTGATGAACCCCGAGAACCCGGGCTACGCCGAGCTGCTGCCGCGCACCAAGGACGTGGCCGGCACGCTCGGTCTCGATCTCGTCCTGCTCGCCGCCGCCAGCAGTTCCGAGGTCGAGCAAGCGTTCAAGTCGCTGCCCACGGTCGATGCGCTTGCGGTCGGCGCGGACGCCTTCCTGATCAACATTCGTAGCCGCATCCTGAGGCTTGCCCAAGAGCGACGCCTGCCCGGCATATTTCCGGCGCGCGAGTTCGCGACCGACGGCGGGCTCGCCAGCTATGGCACGCGCTGGGCCGATATGTACCGGCTGCTGGGCACCTACGCGGGCCGCATCCTGAAGGGTGCGAAACCCGCGGACCTGCCGGTGCTGCGGCCGGCGACCTACGAGCTGGTCATAAACCTCAAGACGGCGCGCGCGCTGGGGCTCGACCTGCCGCCCCTCATCCTCACGCGCGCGGACGAGGTGATCGAGTGAGGCGACGCCTCTTCCTGGCCGCGGCATCCCTGACCGCAGCGCCTGCCAGGGCACAGGCGCCACCGCCGCGCGTCGGCTTCCTGGTGGCGGGCGATCCGGAGCCGACCTGGAGACTGTTCCGCAAGGCCATGGCCGGCCTTGGCCTGATCGAGGGCAAGAGCGTCGCCTACGAATTCCGCGCCGGCGACAGCACCGAGCGCCTCGAGGCGGCAGCCAGGGAGCTGGTGGCCCTGAAGGTCAGCGTGATCGTTGCCGTGCTGTCACCGGCGACCGCTGCGGCGGTAAAGACGACCTCGACGATCCCGATCGTGTTCAACGGCGGCGCGCCCGTCACCGGTCTGGTGACCAACATGGCTCGGCCGGAAGGCAACCTGACCGGCGCCTTCAGCCCCAGCTCGACCGTGGCGGCCAAGGGCCTGCAGCTGTTCCGCGAGATGCGGCCACAGACCAGGACGGTGGGCCTGCTGCTCAATGCGGCGGATCCTTTCCATGTGCCGCTGCTGCGCGACGTCGAGGCGACGAGCCGCGCCGAGAAGATCGAGCTCGTGCCTGTGTTCCTGAAGCCGGAGGACCAGCCGGTCGAGGCCTTCACCACCCTGGCAAGCCGGCGTGTCGACGGAGTCCTCGTCCAGCCAAGCCTCGGCATGACGGCAATGGCGGCGAGAGCCTTAGAGGCACGGCTGCCGGCCTTCTCGTTTCGCCGCGAGTTCGCCGAAGTGGGCGGGCTCTTCTCCTACGGCGCCGATCAGGCCGAGATCAACCGCGCTGTCGCAAGCCAGGTCGAGCGCATCTTGAAGGGCGCCAAGCCGTCCGACTTGCCGGTGCAGCAGGCCACCAAGTTCGAGCTGGTGATCAACCGCAAGACCGCGGCGGCGCTGGGCCTGACGCTACCGCCGCTGTTCGTGGCCAGCGCCGACGAGGTGATCGACTAAGGGTCAAAACCTATAAAGTCGTGTGCGGCCCGCGTCTGCTTTCGGTGCTAGTCCAGGCATGCGCAACGTCGCGCGGATTGTCAGAGATGGGCCATAAACAGAGGTGGGGGGCGCTATTCGATCACCTCGTCAGCGCGGGCGAGGATCGTCGGTGGGATGGCGAGGCCGAGCGCCTTGGCGGTCTCGAGGTTGACGCTGACGGTATAGCGGGTCGGTTGCTCTACTGGCAGGTCCGCAGGATGAGCGCCGTCGATGACTTTGGCCGCCAAGCGCGCGCCCTGATAGGCCAGTTCGATCATATCCGGCCCAAGGCTGATCAGGCCACCGGCTGCGACAGCTTCGGCGAACCCATGGCAGGACGGCAAGCCATTGGACAATGCCAAGTCGACAATTGCCTTGCGATGGAAGAGCGTGAACGCTCCGGCGACGACAATCAGCGCTTGCGACTGGAGCCGCCGCATGTCCTCGAAGGCTCTGCCGAATTCGTCGGGTGAGGCGACCTCACTCGACACCACCGCAATACCGAGCTTCGGCGCTGACGAATCGAGCGATGCCTTGGCAAAGCGGACGTTCGGGTCATCTTTTGCTCCGAGCACCGCGACGCAGGAAAGGTTCCGCACGAGGTCTTTCAGCATCTGTAGCCGCTTAGCATAGGTTTCCGATGCGGCTTCAAAAGTGATCCCGGTCATGTTGCCACCGGGACGCGCTAGCGTCTCGACAAGGCCAATCTCAACCGGAGCTCCGACTGACAGGAAGACGATCGGGATTTTTGCCATCGCCGATTTTGCCGCGACGGCGCCGATCGTCCCCCAGACGACGAGCAGGTCGATGCCGCCCAGCAATTCCAAGATTACTTCCCGCATTTGACCCGGCTCCGGCTTTGTATATCGAGTCCGCAGCTCGATGTTCCGGCCGTCGACGTAACCTAAGTCTCGCAATCGGTGTTCGACCGCGGCGGGGGCCGGGGAGGAAGGCGCTCCGGCAAATACCTGGCCGATTCGCCGGATCTTCCCGCCGGGCTGGGCAGTCACCCCAAACGGCTGTGCCACCGCCGAGCTACCGAGCGCCGCGCCGCCTGCTCGTATGATTAACTCGCGCCTCTTAATTGGGCTTCCTTCCCCCACCGAGAGTCACTCACTAGCACATTAACGGCTGTTTTTGCATGGCAACGAAATAGGCCGCCATGTCCGGCTTGGGTCACTGTCTGACGAACGGCTTAACGTCAGCGATGTCTGGTATCAGGCTGGATGCAGACTTGGAGCGCCACCTTTTTATGGGTTTTGACCCTTTAGATAGATGCCGATCAGGTCATCGGCTTGGCCGCGCGCGCGAGCCAGCCCACGATGGCCAGCACGAACAAGAGCGCAGCGCCGAGAGCGAGCGCGGCGAAGTAGGCCGTGTCGAACGCCTGATGCACCGACAGGACGAACGGGCGCGCGACGTCGGCCGGCAAGGTTTTCGCCACCACCAGCGCCTGATCGATCCCTTCGCGCACCGCCGGCGGATAGTTGGTCTTCTCGGGCAACACGAGGGTGAGCGAGTACACGCCGGCAAGAATGCTGCCCAGCACGGTGACGCCGATCGCTCCGCCGAGCTCGATGGAGACTTCCTCGATCGAGGCAGCCATGCCGGCGCGGTCGGCCGAAGCATGGCTCATGATGGAGTGCGACGAGCCCGCGATCGCGGCGCCGACGCCCAGGCCGAACGCGGCCAGGCTGACGAGCTGTGGCACAGCGCCGGCATGGGCAAAGAGAAACAGGCCGGATAATCCGCAGCCGCCGATGACAAGAAAAATGGTGAGCACGCGGTCGGTGCCGTAACGCGGCATCAGCCAGCCCGCGAGCGGGCCCCCGACGAAGGCCATCAAGGAGCTCGGCAGCATGAACAGCGCGGCCTGCAGCGGCGAGAAGTCGAGCACGAGCTGCAGGCGTTGGCTCAGGACGAGCGCTATGCCGATGATGCAGAAGGCCGCGGCGAGTGCCGTCAGGACAGCGATGGTGAAGCCACGATCGCGGAACAGGCTGAAATCGATCAGGGGTACGGCGCGGCGCCGTTGCCGCCACGCGAAGAAGGCGAGCGCGCCGGCACCGGCGATGGTCGACACTGCGATGGCAGGAAGGGAACCGGCCTGAGCGATCGCCTCGATCGCATAGGCGAGGCTGACAAGCCCGATCAGGATCAGGATCGACCCGAAGAAATCCCACGGGGTCTCGCTTCTACCCTCGTCGGACCGTATCAGGGCAAGGGCGGCGACCAGCGCCACCACGACCACCGGAACGTTGATCAGGAAGACCGAGCCCCACCAGAAATATTCGAGCAGCACACCGCCGATCAGCGGCCCGACGGCCGAGCCGCCGGAGGCTATTGCGCTCCACACGCCGATCGCCAGGGCGCATTCCTTTTCGTCGGTGAAGGTCAGCCTGATGATCGACAGCGTGGCCGGCATCATCGTGGCGGCGCCGACTGCGAGGAGCGCGCGACCGCCGATCAGCATGACGGGCGAGGAGGAGTAGGCCGCCACCAGCGAGGCCACGCCGAAGATGCAGAGGCCGGCGACGAGCATGCGCTTGTGCCCGACCTTGTCGCCCAACGTGCCGCAGCCGGGCAGAAGTCCCGCAACGACCAGCGAATAGGCGTTGATGATCCAGAGTTTCTCGGAGGTGCTGGCGCCGAGATCGCGGGTCAAGGTCGGAAGAGCGGTGTGCAGCACCGTCATGTCGATGACGATGAGAAACACAGCGCTCGACACGATCGCCAGTATGGCCCAGCGGCCCGCCGCGCTCGAAACCTTCATTGGATGCAATACGCCCCCACCCCGAATTCAAGGTATCGAATTCGCCGAGAGGCGCAACTTAGTCCACGACATTGTCGGCACGAGCGACCAGCGTCGCCGGAAAGGAAACACCCAATGCCCGCGCGGCCTGCTGGTTGAGCTCCAGCCGGAACTGCGTTGCCTGCTCGACCGGAATGTCGCCGGGATTGGCGCCTTTCAGGATCTTGTCGACGTACGTGGCGGCATGCCTCCAGGTCGCGACGAAGTCGATGCCGTAGGCCATCAGCCCACCGGCCTGTGCCAGCTCGGCGACGCCGCAGGACGCCAACCGATGCGCGAGCGCGAGCTTGGCGATGGTGGGCGATGCGTAGATCAGCATTGGATCCTCCGGCACCACGAGGGCTGTCACGGCCTTGGCGGTCATGGCCGCAATGCCTTGCTCTAGCTCAGCAGCATCACGCACGGGAAAGTCCGAGACGTCCACCTTGAGCGACTGTGCGGTCTCGCGAACCGCAGCCAGCACCTGCACAGCCGAGCGGTTCGCCGGATTGAACAGCACGCCCGACTGCGCGAGCGCCGGTATCGCCTCCTTGAGAAGCTCGAGCCGCTTGGCCGCAAGCTGGGGCAGGAAATAGGAGGTGCCGGTGACGTTGCCACCGGGTCGGGCGAGGCTCGCCACCAGGCCGACCGCGACGGCATCGCCCACCGTGGCGAAGACGATCGGGATCGTGCTGGTCGCCTTCTTCGCCGCCGTCACGCCCGGCGTGGCATAGGTGACGATGACCTCGACCTTGAGCGCGACCAGCTGCTGGGCAAGCTCGGCCAGGCGATCGTAGGGCGCGCCATCGAGCCAGCGCGTTTCGATGGCGAGGTTCTTGCCGTCGACATAGCCCAGCGCGGCAAGGCCAGACCGGAAGGCATCGAACCGCGTCGCCTCCGCTGCGGCCGAGCCCAGGCTGAGATAGCCGATGCGACGGACCGCCTGGGCCCGAACGATCGAGGGCGCGGTGAGGGCAAGACCGCCGATGGACTGGAGGAGGGAACGACGGTTCATGTGAGCCAGCTAGCCGGCCGCGACCTGTGACGCAACATCTGGCTGAAGCGCAATCCGCCGAGATGGAACTGCGCGCGGTTCCATCTCGGGGGATTCCGCTCTAGGCTGGCACTGATGCCGGGGGGCACAACCAGGACTCAACCGCACACCGTGCGTGGGGCCGTCGCATGAAGCGGCGGATGGTGGTGGTTGCCTTGGGCGGTGCCGCCCTATCACCGCTGACCTCACCGCCAGCCCGCGCACAGGACCGCCGCGTGTACCGCATCGGCATCCTGGAAACGAT
>JADHLS010000087.1 GCA_016780605.1 Reyranella sp. | reverse complement strand
TATGCGATGAAAATCAGGCTGTGCGCCGCTTTGGCCGCAATGGCAATGGCGGTGGTGCCGACGGTCGACCTCGGCGCCTGCACGAGCGTGGTCTATCTCGGCGATGACGGCGCTGTCGTCACCGCCCGCAGCATGGATTGGACGGGTCCGGTCTTTTCAGACCTTTGGCTCTTTCCGCGCGGCATGAAGCGCAGCGGTGCTGCCGGCCCGAACGCGATCGCATGGACGTCGAAGTATGGCAGCGTGGTCACCGCAGCCTTCAACTCGGCCTCGACCGACGGCATGAACGAGCGCGGACTCGTCGCCAACCTGCTCTATCTGGACGAATCGAAATACGCGACACCCGCTGCCGGCGATACGCGCCGGCCGCTCGCCATCACCGCCTGGGTGCAATACGTGCTCGACAACTACGCGACGGTCGCCGAGGCGGTCGAGGACATGCGGCGCGAGCCGTTCTATGTCGCCACCATGATGACGCCGGACGGCCATCCCGGGCAACTCCATCTGTCGATCTCGGACGCGACCGGTGATTCGGCGATCTTCGAGTATCTCGACGGCAAGCTGGTGATCCACCATGGCCGGCAGTACCAGGTAATGACCAACTCGCCGCCCTTCGACGACCAGCTTGCGCTCGATGCCTACTGGCGAGCGGTGGGGGGCAACGCCATGCTGCCCGGCACCTACCGTCCAGCCGACCGTTTCGTGCGCATGGCCTTCTACGTGAAGGACGTGAAGAAGACCAAGGACCCGGTGGAGGCCGTGGCCACGGCCTTCTCCCTGATCCGCAACGCCTCGGTGCCGATCGGCGTCAAGGGGCCGGCCAATGAGCCCAATGTCGCCGAGACGTTGTGGCGGACCGTCGCGGACCACAAGAACGGCCTCTATTTCTTCGAATCGACACGCAGCCCTAATGTCTTCTGGGTCCGCTTGGCCGATGTCGATTTCTCACCGGGTCAGCCCGCGAAGAAGCTGAAGCTCGCTCAAGGCGAAGTCTATGCCGGCAATGTCGCGGCGCAGTTCGAAGCATCCGATCCGTTCGCCTTCCTGCCGGCCGTGGTGAAGTAGCGGTCAGCCGAACTTGTAGTCCCAGCCGATCCACTTGGTGAGGCCGCGGCCCATCACCTTCTCGAGGTCCTGGCCTTTCAGCCACGGCAGCTCCTCGGTGAACATGGTCACGCACTGCCGGTAGCTGCAGGGCATGCGGGTGATGTCCGTGCCCCAGAAGAAACGATCGGGCCCGTAGGCATCGAAGATGCGGTGCAGGCCGTCATGCAGGTTCTTGAACGGATAGGGCTGCGTCGAGTAGCCCGGCGCGCCAGTCGCCTTGACCGCGACGTTGGGCAGCGTCGCCAGCGAGCAGAGCTCGTCGAGATTACCGAAGGCCGCTTCGTCCTTCTCCAGGCGCAACAGGCCGCAATGATCGATGATCAGTTTCAGCCGCGGATGCGCCTCCGCGATCTTCCGGAACGGCTTCAGGAAGAGTCCGGCCATGGTGGCGACGGGAATGCCCTCCTTCTCGGCGGCGGGCCACACCCAGTCGAGCTTGCCCTCGTGCAGCGCCTTCTGCTGGTCGGGATAGAGCAGCGCCCAGCGCAGGCCCATCATGCCGGGCTGCTTGCGCCAGCCGACGATGCGCTTGCGGCTCTCGGGATCGTCGAGCGGGAACTGGCCCATCACGGCGAAGCGGTCCGGGTACTTTTTGGCGGCGTCCAGCGCCAGCTGGTTGGAGGTCGGGTCCCAGGTGTAGGGCGGATGGATCAGCGCGGCATCGACACCCGCCTCATCCATTTCCTTCAGCGCCTCCTCGGCGGTGAACTTCTCGACCTTGCGGTGAAGGCCGCTGGGCGGCGTGACGGTCTGCGACCAGATGTGGATCTGGGCGTCGATGATCTTCATGGCGTTCCTCCGATACGCGATACTATCAGGCATTCGGGCCGCCGAAGGAGCCGCTGATGGTCGAGGCCACCGACAAAGTGTTCGCCGGATCGATCCCCGAAATTTACGACCGCTTCATGGTTCCGCTGATCTTCGAGCCCTATGCCGTCGATCTCGCGGAGCGCGTCGCCGCCCTGGCGCCGAACGACGTGCTGGAGACGGCGGCGGGAACGGGTGTGCTGACGCGCGCCCTCACCGAACGACTGCCGGCAGCGACCCACATCGTCGCCACCGACCTCAATCAGGCGATGCTCGACCAGGCGGCGAAGCGACAGCCGTCGGGCCGAGCGGTGGAGTGGAAGCAGGCCGATGCGCTCGCGCTGCCGCTCGCCGATCGCGCCTTCGACGTCGTCGCCTGCCAGTTCGGCGCCATGTTCTTTCCCGATCGCGTGCAGGGCTATCGCGAGGCGCGCCGCATGCTGCGTCCGGGCGGCCGTTTCCTGTTCAATGTGTGGGACCGCATCGAGGCCAACGACTTCTCCAATGTCGTCACCCAGGCGCTGGCCGAGGTCTTTCCCGACGATCCGCCGCGCTTCATGGCGCGCACCCCGCACGGCCACCACGACGTCGGCCGCATGCGGGACGAACTGGCTGCGGCAGGTTTCGCCGACATCGTCATCGAAGCCGTCGACGCGACCAGCCGGGCGCCGACCGCCCATCAGGTGGCCGTGGCCTACTGTCAGGGCACGCCACTGCGTGGGGAGATCGAGGCCCGCGGTCCCGCACGTCTCGAGGAGGCCACCACCCGGGCGGCAGACGCTCTGACGCGACGCTTTGGTTCGGGGCCCGTCGAAGGGCGAATCCGCGCGATCGTGATCGGCGCCAAGGCCTGATTGACAGGCTGTGGCTTAAATTGTCGCAGTGCCGCCGCAAAAAGTAGTGCTAAATGATCGCATCTTTAATGCGAACATCAAGCGGATGGGCCTGGCAGGCCGGCGTGATCATGCTGCTCGGCCTGCTGTTCGACGTCGCTTGATCTAGTCTAGTTCGGCGTCGGAGCGTTGGCGTCGAGCAGCTTCTCGCGCTTCAGGTCGCTCCACAGCTCGACCGGGATCTTCGCCGACAGCCGGCTGATGTTCTGCTTCACCTCGGCGGTGCTGAGCGCGCCGGGAATGACGGCGCAGAGCGCGGGATGGAACAACGGGAACTGCATGGCCGCGGCGCCGAGCTCCACTCCGTGCCGCTGGCACACCGCCTCGATCTTCTGCGCCTTCTCGATCAGAGGCGCGGGTGCCGCGACATAGTCATGGGTCGCGCCGGGCTTCACGCCGCCGGTCAGGATGCCCGAATTGTACGGCCCGCCCAGGATGACCGACACGTTGCGCTTGACGCACTCGGGCAGGAACTCTTCGAGCCCGCCCTGTTCCAGCAGCGTATAGCGGCCGGCCAGCAGCATGCAGTCGAAGTCGCCGGCCTTGATGAAGCGCAGGCTGGTGTCCGACTCGTTGATGCCGACGCCGATGGCGCTGATGATTCCCGCCTTGCGCAATTCATCGAGCGCCTTGAAGCCTGAATCCATGACCGTCTTGAAGCGCTCGTCGAGGATCTTGCGGTCCTTGATGGTCCAGAAGTCGACGTCGTGGATCAGCGCGATGTCGATCTTCGCGAGCCCCAGCCTGAGATGCGAATGTTCCAGCGAGCGCATGACTCCGTCATAGGTGTAGTCGAACACCGGTGCGAAGCCCGGCAGGCCGTTCTCGCGGAAGTCGGCCGGCTTCTTCTCGCCGGGCTTCATGGCATGTAGGATGCGGCCGACCTTGGTCGACAGCACGAAATCCTCCCGCGGCTTCTCGCGCAACGCCGCACCCATACGCAGCTCGCTGCGGCCATAGCCGTAGAACGGCGACGTATCGAAGTAGCGCACGCCGCCTTGGTACGCGGCGTCGGTCAGCGTCACCGCCTCGGCATCGGAGATGGTGGCGCGAAACCCGCCCATGGGGGCGCCGCCCAGCCCGAGCGTCGTGACTTCGAGCTTGGTCTTGCCGACACGGCGCTTGGGCAGAACGGTCATGCAGCCTCCTGAGCGGCCGTCGGGCCGTCGCTTCGGGTGGTGGTCCGGCGCATGTCGCGCACGATGTTGAGGTCGTCGAAGCGGCGCACGCGGTGCATCGTCACGCGGTTGTCCCACATCACCAGGTCGTGCTGCGTCCACCGGTGCGAATAGACGAACTGCGGCTGGGTGGCGTGCTCCATCAGGTCTCGGATGAAGGCCATCGCCTCGGGCTGCGGCCAGCCGATGATGGTGCCGATATGGGCCGACAGGAACAGTGACTTCCTTCCCGAGCCCGGATGGGTACGCACCAGCCGGTGGCGCACCGGCTTCATGGCGACACGCTCGTCGGGCAGGAACTCGGTGAAGCCGAGCTGGCCGCGCGAATAGATCAGGGAGTGCTCGCAAACCAGGTCTTCGATCTCGGCCTTCGTCTTGGTGTCGAGCGCGTCGTAGGCCGCCCGCATGTCGGCGAACTCGGTATTGCCGCCCGCGGTGGTGACGATGCGGCCACTCAGGATCGAGTACTTCGCGGGCACGACGCGGAACGAGGCGTCGGAATGCCAAAGCCGGTTGCCCAGCGCCGCCATGCGCCGCTTGTTATCGCGCGCGAGCTTTTGGCCTTCCTTGTCGAGGTTGGAGACGTCGGCGAAGGCGGGATCGAGCCGCAGCTCCGAATTCCGCACCGTCGAGTTGGCGCCTTCCTCGAGCGGCCCGAAGTTGCGCGTGAAGGCAAGCTGCTGCTCGTCGCTGATGACCTGGCCCGGCAGGACGAGCACGGCATGGCGATCCATGCCGTTATCGATCGCCGCGACCTCGGCAGCAGTGAGCGGCTTGCGGGCATCGATCCCGGTCAGGCGCGCGCCGATGTGCGGCGTGAGCGGCTCGACCTCGATCGCCATGATTTCCTCCTATCGCAGGGCTGCCGCGATATTACCGCCATCGACGGTGACCACAGCTCCCGTCGTCTTGCTCGCCTTGGCCAGCGAAACGAAGGCCTGCGCCACATCCGCCGCCGTCACCTCGAGCCCCAGCAGGTTGCCGCCCATGTAGTCCGCTTCGCTGAGCCCGCGCGCCTTCGACCGCTTGGCGATCATCTCGTCGGTCAGCAGGCCCGAGCGGATGCGGTCGGCATTGACGGCATTGGAGCGGATGCCGTCGCCGCCGTGGTCGAGGGCGTATTGGCGGCTGAGGAACAGCGTCGCGGCCTTCGGGAGGCCGTAGGGCCCGAAGTCGGGCCCCGGATTCACCGCCTGCTTGGAGGCGTTGAACAGCAGGCAGCCGCCGAGCCCCTGCGTGCGCATGATGCGCACGGCGTTCTGCGCCACGCTTTGGTGCGCCCAGAAGTTCAGCTCGAAGCTCTCGCGCAGGACCTTGTCATCGACGTCGCCGATGCGGCCCTGCCAGGCGGCGCCGGCGTTGGAGACGACGATGTCGACGCCGCCATAGGTCGCCGCAACCTTGTCGAACGCGGCGCGCACCTCGGCAGGCTTGGTGACGTCGCAGGCGATGGCGAAGCCCTTCACCTGGGCGACCTCGCGATCGAGCACGGCCACCTCGGCGCCTTCCCTGGCGAGTGCGGCTGCCGTCGCCGCACCGATGCCGGAGGCGCCACCGGTCACGACGGCGATGCGCCGCGCCAGCGGCTTCTCGGCGGCCGCGCCGAGCTTGGCCTGCTCCAGCGACCAGTACTCGATGTCGAAGATGTCGGGCTCGGGGATGCACTCGTAAGTGCCGAGCCGCTCGGCGTCGGCCACGACCTCGACCGTCGTCTCCGCGAGATCGGCCGCGATCTTGGCGTCCTTCGATGTGTTGCCGATGCCGAACAGGCCGAGACCGGGCACCAGAACGACCCGCGGCATCGGATCGAGCTCCTTCTTGCTCGGCATCTGGCGCACGTTGTGGCGTTGGAAATAGGCGTGATAGTTCGCGCCGAACTTGTCGAGCGCAGCCTTGGCGCCCTGCTTGAACGCGTCGAGCTTCCCGGCCTCGGGCGCCGGCACGACCAGCGGCACGCCCTTGGTGCGGATGGCGTGGTCGGGCGTCACCGGCCCCTGCTGGCTGTAGCGAGCAATCTCCTTGCCGCCGACATAGGCCAGGATCTCGGGGTTGGTGCGGAACTCCAACACGAAGCGCTGCGCCGCCTCGCGTCCCCCGTCCTTGGTCGGCAGCGAGATCAGCCCGCGCAGGATCGGCGCGACATCGGCTACTGCGGCGATCTTCTCGGTCAGCGTCGCACCCGGGAAGATCTTGCGCGTCGCTTTGGCCAGCCGCTTCTCGGCCAGCGTGACGAGGTCGATCATGCGCACATAGGCTTCTTCCGCTGTCGCGCCCATCGAGAAGATGCCGTGCTTCAGCAGGATCAGCCCTTCGACGTCGGGATTCTTCCGTGCGATCTCGTTGGTCTTCTTGGCCAATGCGAAGCCCGGCATGACGTAGGGCACGAGTGCCGCGCGCTTGCCATAGACATCCGCGGCCAGCGCCTCGCCGTCGGGCTGGTCGGTCAGCGCCAGCACTGCATTGGAATGCGTGTGGTCGATGAACTTGTGCGGCAGGAAGGCATGCAGCAGCGTCTCGACCGACGGATTGGGCGACTTGCTGTCCAGAAGGTTGCAGCGCTGGACATTGACCATGTCTTCGTCCGACAGCGCCTGCAGCCCGACCAGCTCGCGCAACGGCTCAAGCCGCACCGCCGGCAGCCCGGGCGCCTCGATGGTGCCCATGTCCCAGCCACTGCCCTTGACGCACAGCACCTCGACCGGCGCGCCGGTGATGTCGGCGACCTTGGTCTTCACCGAGGTGTTGCCGCCGCCATGCAGCACCAGCTTCGGCTCGCCGCCCAGCAGGCGCGTGGTGTAGACGCGCAGCGCCAGGTCCTCGCCGATGCCCTTGGCGGCGTGTTGGGCGATCGCGGCCCTGGCGTCACTGTCGGACCAGAGGTTCTGCATTGTTGCTCCTTCAATCCCTACCTCACCCTGAGGAGCGGCCGCAGGCCGCGTCTCGAAGGGTGGGATCGAGCACCTTGTCTGCCCCATCCTTCGAGACGCGCCGCTGCGCGGCGCTCCTCAGGATGAGGTTGGACGTTAACCATGTGAAATGACGATCTTGCCGAAGTGTTGCTGGCTCTTCATGTGCCGGAAGGCGTCCTTCGCCTGGGCGAAAGGAAACACCTTGTCGATGACAGGTTTTAGACGGTCCGCTGCGATCGCGCGGTTCATGGCCTCGAACATCTGCCTGTTGCCGACATAGAGCCCCTGGACTCGCAGATTGCGCCGCAGGATCGGCATGGGATCGACCTCGGCGCCGGCGCCGGTCAGCAGGCCGATCACGGCGATGCGGCCGGCGATGCGCGTCGCCATGAAGGAGCGCGGCAGCGTGCCGGCGCCACCGACCTCGACCGTGATGTCGACGCCGCGGCCGTCCGTCGCCTTCAGCACTTCCTTGTCCCAGTCAGGCGTGGCGCGATAGTCGATCACCGCCTCGGCCCCCATCTGCTTCAGCCGCTCGGCTTTTTCCTTCGAGCCCGAGGTCGCGATCACCCGCGCGCCGCAGAGTTTGGCGAACTGCAAGGCGAAGATCGACACGCCGCCCGAGCCCAGAACCAACACGGTGTCGCCCGACTTGATGTCGCCGATCTCGACGAGCGCGTGCCACGCCGTGACGCCGGCACAGGGCAAGGTCGCGCCTTCCTCGAAGGAAAGCCGGGCCGGCAGCTTGACGACGCCATCCTCCTCCAGCACCGCGAGCTCGGTCAGCATGCCATCGATGGCGCCACCCATGGCCGACATCTGGGCGGCCTCGTCGATCGCGCCGCCGACCCATCGCTGCATGAAGCACCCGGCGACCCGGTCGCCTGCCTTTACCCGCGTGACTCCGGCGCCGACCGCCACGACCTCGCCGGCGCCGTCCGACAACGGGATCAGATCGGGCTTGGGCGCGGCGCGCGCCGATGCGCCTTCGACGGTGATCAGGTCGCGATAGTTGAGCGAGGTGGCCCGCACCCGCACCAGCACCTGGCGCGGACCCGGCGCCGGATCCGGCCGCTCGACCAGGCTCAGCGAATCGATGCCCTTGGGCGAGGGCAGGACCCAGCATTTCATGCCTGGCTCCCTTTCAGCTCAACGATGGTCTTGGCCATCACCGCCTCCTGGTCCCAGGGGAACAGGATCCAGGTGTCCTGGCTCACCTCGGTGATGAAGCTGTCGACGGTCGGCCGCCCGGCGGGCTTGGCATAGACCGTGGCGAAATGCGCCTTCGGCAGCAGGGCGCGCACGGCCCGCGCGGTGACGCCAGTGTCGACGAGATCGTCGACGATCAGCCAGCCCTCGCCCTGGTCCTTCTCGGCCAAAGTGCCCTTCAGCAGCTCGACCTTGGCGCCGCGCGCCATGCGGTCGTAGGTCGAGGAGCAGATCGTGTCGATCAGCCGCAGGTTCAATTCGCGGGCGACGATGGCGGCCGGAACCAGCCCGCCGCGGGTGATGGCCACCAGCCCCTTGAACGGTCCGAGATCGGCCAGCCGCCACGCCAGGGCGCGCGCATCACGATGAAGTTCCGTCCACGAGACGGGAAACATCTTGTTGTATCCCGTGCTGCTCGCCATGCGATTTCGTCTCCTGCCGGGTCCGGTTGGGCTTGCTCCCCGGCAGACGCTGCACTAACACCTTCGACCGACGCAATGAAGACCGCTTGTCGGGCCGCGCAGGAATAACAGGGACGGAGTCTGCGGGAACATGGGAATCGAGCTAACGCCCGCCTTCTGGAGCGGCCTGCTTCAGATCATCATCGTCAATATCATCCTGTCGGGCGACAACGCGCTGGTCATCGCGCTGGCCTGCCGCAACCTCGACAAGCGCCACCAGAAGCCCGCCATCGTGATCGGCAGCGCGCTCGCCATCGTGCTGCGCATCATCTTCGTGCTGGTCATCGATCAGCTGCTCAAAGTTGGCTACCTCAAGCTGGTCGGCGGGCTCCTGCTGCTGTGGATCGGCACCAAGCTGGTGCAGGGCGAGGAGGAAGGGGAAGACGGGGTCAAGGCGGCCGGGTCGCTGTGGGGAGCGGTCCGCACCATCGTCATCGCCGACGCCGTGATGAGTCTGGACAATGCCATCGCCATCGCCGCGGCGGCGCACGGCAATGTCGTGCTCATCGTTCTTGGCCTCGTCATCAGCATTCCGCTGATCATCTTCGGCGCGACGTTGATCATGCTTCTGCTCAATCGCTTCCCGATCATCGTCATCGCCGGCGGCGCCCTGCTGGGCTGGATCGCGGGCGAGGTCATCGCGACCGATCCGACCTACGCGGCGTGGCTCGCCGCCCGCCTGCCGAACGCCCAGATGATCTTCGAGATCGGCGGTGCGGTGCTGGTCGTCGTCGTCGGCTACTGGCTGCAGCGGCGCGCCAAGGCGAAGAAGCACGACGAGCCGGTCGATCTCGCGGCCGGCGGACGGAAGGAGTAGCCGCCATGGCGAAGATGAAGGCAATCCTGGTCGCCGTCGACGGCTCGGGTACGTCGGACCGCGCCGTCGCCCACGCCGCCCAGCTGGTCGCGGCCGGTCTCGCCGACGAGCTGCACCTGCTCAACGTGCAACCCAATCTCGGCGGCGCCATCTCTTCGTTCGTTCCGCGCGACCAGATCGACGCGCACCATCGCGAGGAAGGCCAGAAGGGATTGGAGACCGCGGTTGCCGTCGCCAAGAAAGCCGGGGTCGATGCCAAGGTTCATATCGGCGTCGGCCGGCAGGGCGAGATCGTGAACGACTTCGTCAAGAAGCTGGGCGCCGGTCTGGTCGTGATCGGCACGCGCGGCCACACCGGACTGGCCGGTGTGCTGCTGGGCTCGGTCGCCCAGGACGTGATCGCCCACGCCAAGGTGCCCGTCACACTCGTGAAATAGGCACCCTCGGTTGTTGCGGGGCCGCTGACAGCGTAAAACCGCGCCGCACCCTCGAGGAGGTTCGCCGGTGGCCGAGCAGTTGTGGCGACGCGAGACCCTGGCGCCGTACGCCACGCTGCCGTGGCAGAGCCGCGGCCGGCTGCATCGCGAGCCCGAGGATCCCAGCCGCAGCCCCTTCCAGCGCGACCGCGACCGCATCATCCATTCGACGGCATTCCGCCGCCTGAAGCACAAGACGCAGGTCTTCGTCTTCCATGAGGGCGATCATTATCGCACGCGCCTTACGCATTCGCTGGAGGTGGCGCAGATCGCCCGCACCATCTGCCGCTCGCTGCGCCTCGACGAGGATCTCGGCGAGGCCGTGGCGCTGGCGCACGATCTCGGCCACACGCCGTTCGGCCATGCCGGCGAGGAGGCGCTGCACGCGGCGATGAAGCCGTTCGGCGGCTTCGACCACAACGCCCAGACGCTGCGCATCCTGACCAAGCTCGAGGAGCGCTACGCCGAGTTCAATGGTCTCAACCTCACCTGGGAGACGCTGGAAGGGGCGGTGAAGCACAACGGTCCGCTGCTCAAGGACGGCCGCACGCTGGCCGATCTCCCCGCGGCTATCGTCGAGTATTGCCGGGACCACGATCTCGAGCTCGAGGGCCATGCCGGGCCCGAGGCGCAGGTGGCGGCACTGAGTGACGACATCGCCTACAACAACCATGACATCGACGATGGCCTGCGCGCCGGCCTGTTCCGCGTCGCCGACCTCATGGAGCTGCCGCTGGTCGGCACCATGTTCGCGCTGGTGGCGGACAAGTATCCCGGTATCGACGAGACGCGGCTGATCCACGAGGCCGTGCGACGCGTGATCAACGCCATGGTCGAGGACGTCATGGCCGAGACCCGGCGGCGGCTCGCCGACGCGAAGCCGATGTCGGTCGCCGACATCCGCGCGCTCGGCCGGCCGGTCGTCGCCTTCTCCGAGCGCATGGCCGAGACCGACCGCACGGTGAAGAAGTTCCTCTATGGCCGCATGTACGAGCACTGGCATCTCAACCGCTCGCACTCCAAGGCCCGCCGCGTGGTCATGGACCTGTTCGGCATCCTGTTCGCAGAGCCCAACTGCCTGCCGCCGCCCTGGCGCGAACGCGCCGAGGCCGCCGAGCGGGCCGCCCGCGCCCGCGTCGTCGCCGACTACATCGCCGGCATGACCGACCGGTACGCGATGGACGAGCATCGGCGGCTGTTTGATTTGTACAATTAGGCCCTCGCGTTGCCATGCTTCGAGACGGCCGCTTCGCGGCCTCC
>JADHLS010000086.1 GCA_016780605.1 Reyranella sp. | reverse complement strand
AGCGGCGTTCCGCCGCTCATCTTGGCGACGTTCTCGGGCGGATGCAGCGCATCACCCTCCTGGTAGTGCCAGCCGAGCGTTTCGGCCAGCAATCTGGCCACCGTGGTCTTGCCCGAGCCCGAGACGCCCATGACGACGACCGTCGGTCGGTTGATCGGCCGGTTGTGAGTGGGATGCTGGTCCATTAAGACTTCGACTGACCTCGCCATATCCAAGGAATCATCCCCGTGCTCAAGCTCGGATACAAGGCTTCGGCCGAACAATTCGCGCCCGGCAAGCTGCTGGACTTCTCCGTCCATGCGGAAAAGGCGGGCTTCGAATCGGTGTTCGTCAGCGACCACTTCCAGCCCTGGAAGCACATCGACGGCCATGCGCCCAATTCCGTGGCATGGCTGGGGGCATTGGGGGCGCGCACCTCCAAGGTCGCCATCGGCACCAGTGTCCTCACGCCCACCTTCCGCTACCACCCGTCGATCGTGGCCCAGGCCTTCGGCACGCTGGGCTCGATGTTCCCAGGCCGCGTCATCCTGGGCATCGGCACCGGCGAATCGCTGAACGAAGTGCCGTCGACCGGCCAGCCCTGGCCCGAGTTCAAGGAGCGCTTCGCCCGCCTGCGCGAGGCGGTGAGCCTGATACGCACCTTGTGGCGCGGCGAGCGCATCAGCTTCGAAGGCGAGTACTACAAGACCGAGAAGGCCACGATCTACGATCGGCCGGACGTCGAGGTGCCGATCTATGTCGCCGCCGCCGGCGCGCTGGTCGCCAAGTATGCTGGGCGGACAGGCGACGGCTTCATCTGTACCAGCGGCAAGAAGCGCGAGCTCTATACCGAGACGCTGCTGCCCAAGGTCGCCGAGGGCATCGCCGCCGGCGGCCCGAAGGCCCAACCCTACGATCACATGATCGAGGTCAAGGTCTCGTTCGACACCGACAAGGAGCGCGCGCTCCAGGATACGCGTCATTGGGCGGCGCTGGCGCTGACACCCGAGGAGAAGATGTCGGTCGAGGATCCGGTCGAGATGCAGCGCCTGGCCGACGCTTTACCGCTGGACCGCGCCGCCAGCCGCTGGATCGTGTCCAACGATCCCGAGGAACAGGTCGAGAAGATCGGCTACTACGTCGGGCTGGGTTTCAACCATCTCGTCTTCCACGCACCCGGCCCGGACCAAGCGCGTTTCCTCGATCTCTACGGCAAGGAAGTTCTGCCGCGCCTGCGCAAGCGCTTCGGATGAAGGCGGCCAAGCTCGAGCTGCTGGCCATTCCCGGCCTGCCGATGATCAAGGCGGGCGACGATCTGGCGGCTCTGATTGCCGAGGGCTTCAAGCGCGCCGGACTGACACCGCGGCCCGGCGACGTGCTGGCGCTCGCCCAGAAGATCGTCTCCAAGGCCGAGGGCCGTAGCGTCGAGCTCGCCAAGGTGAAGCCGTCGGAGCGCGCGGTGGCGCTCGCCGCCGAGGTGGAGAAGGACCCGCGTCTGGTCGAGCTGATCCTGTCGGAATCGGTGCGCGTGGTTCGCTCGCGGCCCAACGTGCTGATCGTCGAGCATCGCCTGGGCTTCGTCATGGCCAATGCCGGCATTGATCAGTCCAATGTCGGACCGACCGACGGCGTCGAACGCGCGCTGCTGCTGCCGATCGATCCCGACGGCAGCGCCAAGAAGCTGCGCGCACGACTCGGCGAACTGCTGGGCGCCTCGCCCGCCGTCATCATCACCGACAGTTTCGGTCGCGCCTGGCGGCGCGGCACGCAGGGCATCGCCATCGGCGCCGCGGGCCTCCCTGCCCTGCTCGATCTGCGCGGCAATCCCGACCTTTTCGGCCGCACCTTGCAGGTCAGTATCTCGGGCTTCGCCGACGAGATCGCGGCCGCCGCGTCGCTGGTCCAGGGCCAGGGCAACGAGGCGCAGCCAGCCGTGCTGGTGCGCGGCCTCAGCTGGAACGCGCCCGACAACCCGGCATCCGAGCTGGTGCGGCCCGCAGCCGAGGATATGTTCCGGTGAGCGCATTCCGATGAGCAGGGGCCGATGAGCAGGGGTCTTGTCGTCGCCCTGTCCGGCGGTGTGGGCGGGGCCAAGCTGGCCTTGGGGCTGAGCCGGATCCTGCCGGCCGACGAGCTTGTGATCGTCGCCAACACCGGCGACGACTTCGAGCATCTCGGCCTGAAGATCTGCCCCGACATCGACACCCTCACCTATGTGCTGGCCGGCCTCGACAATACCGAGCAGGGCTGGGGGCGGCGCGACGAGACCTGGTCGTTCATGGCGACCATCGGATCGGTGGGCGGCGCCGACTGGTTCCGCCTGGGCGATCGCGACCTGGCGCTGCATGTCGAGCGCACACGGCGCCTGCGCGCCGGCGAGACGCTGTCTGAGATCACCGCCGACATCACCCGGCGCCTCGGCATCGCCCATCGCATCCTGCCGATGAGCGACGACCCTGTGCCGACGCGCGTGCGCAGCGACGACGGCTGGATCGACTTCCAGGACTATTTCGTGCGCCAGCAGTGCCGGCCGGTCGTGCGCGAGCTGGTGTTCGACGGCGTGGCCAGGGCGCGACCGCAGCCGGACGTCATCAAGGCGCTGGGCGGCAAGGTACGCAGCGTCGTGATCTGCCCCTCCAATCCTTTCATCAGCATCGAGCCGATCCTCGCCGTGCCGGGCATGCGCGCCGCGATCGAAAGCTGCAAAGCACCGGTCGTGGCGATCTCGCCCATCGTGGGCGGCAAGGCAGTCAAGGGGCCGACGGCCAAGATGCTGCAGGAGCTTGGTCTTGGCGTGACCTCTGCATCCGTCGCCAAGCGCTACGGCAACCTTCTGGACGGCTACATCGTCGATCAGGGCGATGCCGAGGGCGTGCCCGGCAAGGTGCATGTCGCCCCCACTCTCATGAAAAGCGTCACCGATAAAGAAACCCTGGCGCGCACCGTCCTTTCATTTGCGGATTCCCTTTCGTGAGCACCAACGACATCTGGGCCGTCGTGCCCATCAAGGAGCTGGACGGCGCCAAGCAGCGGCTGGCGCCGCTGCTGACACCGGCGCAGCGCCGCGCGCTGATCGAGGTGATGATGAGCGAGGTGCTGGAGGCCGTGACCACGACCAACAGCTTGGCGGGCGTGATGGTCGTCACGGTCGATCCGCACGCCACGGCGCTGGCGACCCGGCTCGGCGCGCGCATCGTCACCGACGGCGCGCGCGATGGCCACACCGGCAGTGTCACGGCGGCCCTAAAGCTGCTGGCCAAGGAAGGCCGCGCCGGCATGCTCACCCTGCCGGCCGACATCCCGGCGGTGACGTCACAGGAGATCAACCTGGTGGTGGGCGCGCATTTGCCCAGACGGCCGGCCTTCACCATCTCGCCGGCGCACGATCATCTTGGCTCCAACACCGTGATCTGCTCGCCGCCCGACGTCGTGCCGCTGCGCTTTGGCGACAACAGCTATTATCCGCATCTCGACGCTGCCCAGCGCTGCGGCATCGAGCCGACGGTGATCCATCAGCCGGGCATCGCCATGGACATCGACCATCCGGTCGACCTCGCGATGTTCCTGCGGCTGCCGCAATCCATCGGCACGCGCACGCGCGCCTTCCTCGAAGCCGAAGGCATTCCGAAGCTGCTGGCAGACCGCGGACTTTAGCTGCCGGATCGAGGGGCGTGGCACCTGGATTGCATGGATCAAGGCACCACTGTCGGAGGAGAGAATGGCGCACAACCATATCCATATCGATCCGGCACTACCGCTCGCCCGCCAGGCCGACAAGGGCCACAATCGCTGGCATCCCGACATCGCACCGGCAATCCGCATCGCTTCCGGCTCGTCGGTCGAAATGGAAACGATCGACGGTCTCGACGGCCAGATCAAAGCCTCCACGACGGCGGCGGACCTCCCGCATGTCGAGATGGGCCGCGTCCATCCGCTGACCGGGCCGGTGCATGTCGAGGGCGCCGAGCCGGGAGATCTTCTCGCCGTGAAGATCGAGCAGATCATCCCGGCCAGCCGCGGCTTCACCGCGATCATGCCGGGCTTCGGCTTCCTGCGCGATCTCTTCACCACGCCCTTCCTGGTGCACTGGGAGATGGCGAACGGCTTTGCCGTCTCACCACAACTGCCCGGCGTGCGCATCCCCGGGGCGCCGTTCATGGGCGTGATGGGTGTGGCACCGTCGCACGATCTGCTGCAGCGCATCGTGGCCCGCGAAGCCGATCTGGCGACGCGCGGCGGCATGGTTATGCAGCCCGACGCTGCCGGCGCAGTGCCGACAGCGGCCGCCATCGCCGGCAAGGCGATCAGGACCATCGCGCCGCATGAGACCGGCGGCAACTTCGACATCAAGTCGCTCACCACCGGCGCCACGCTCTATCTGCCGGTGCAGGTGCCAGGCGGGCTGTTCTCGGTCGGCGACGCGCATTTCGCGCAGGGCGATGGCGAATCCTGCGGCACCGCGGTCGAGACCTCGGCGACCTTCGTCGCCCGCTTCGACGTGCTGAAGGGCGAGGCGACGCGACGCCGCCAGCGCGATCCCTCCTACGAATTGCCGGGACATGCGCACCACGGCGCGCCGGGCGTGCACGGCGCCCACGGCGTCACGCCCAGCAAGGGCTACTACGCCACGACGGGCATGTCGCTGCGCGGCGACGGGAAAGCCGAATCCGAGGACATCACGCTGGCGGCGCGCAACGCGCTGATCAACATGATCGACTATATCGCCGATGCCTACAGCTTCACGCGCGAGCAGGCCTATTGCCTGGCGAGCGTCGCCGTCGACCTGCGCATCAGCCAGGTCGTCGACGTGCCCAACATGACGGTATCGGCCGTCCTGCCGCTCGATATCTTCGAGCGCTAAGCCGCCGCCCGCTTGCGCGGCGGCGTCAGCACGATCGGGGCAAGCTCGCCCGCCACGAACGACGCAGCCCGCCGTTCCTCGTCGACCTCGCCGTAGAGCGTGGTGCGCTGCTGCGGCGTGCGGCCGATCGAGCGGATCAGGGCCTCCATGGCGTCGGGCGGAAATTCCTGGCCGTGCTGGGTACCGGCGGCGCGCGAGATGCTCTCGTTCATCAACGTGCCGCCCAGATCGTTGGCACCGGCATTCAGGCAGATGGCGGCGCCGGCCGGGCCCATCTTCACCCACGAGGTCTGGATGTTGGTGATGGCCGGATGCAACACCAGGCGGGCAATGGAGTGCATGATCACCGCCTCGCGGAAGGTGGGACCGCGGCGCGCCAGGCCCTGGCGGTACATCGGCGCTTCCATGTGCACGAAGGGCAGCGGCACGAACTCGGTGAAGCCTCCCGTCTCGACCTGGAGGTCGCGCAGCGCCAGCAGGTGGCGCGCCCAGGCGAGCGACGTCTCGACATGGCCGTACATGATGGTCGAGGTCGTGCGCAGGCCGAGCTTGTGGGCGGCGCGCTGCACGTCGAGCCATTGCGCGGTGTTGATCTTGTCCGGACAGATGATGGCGCGGACCTCGTCGTCGAGGATTTCTGCTGCGGTGCCCGGCAAGGTCCCGAGGCCCGCATCCTTGAGGCCGGCCAGGAACTCACCGATCGGCCGGTTCAACGTCGCCGCACCCTGCGTCACCTCGAGCGGCGAAAAGGCATGGATATGCATGCCCGGCACCGCCTCCTTGATGGCGCGGCAGATCGCTTCGTAGGTCTCGCCGGTGTAGTCGGGATGGATGCCACCCTGCAGGCAGACCTCGGTGGCGCCGCGCTGCCACGCCTCGACGGCACGGCGGGAGACTTCCTCGAGAGCGAGATCGTACGGCTTGCCGCGCAGATCATCGTGGGTGCGGCCCTTGGAGAAGGCGCAAAAGCGGCAGCGGAAGTAGCAGATGTTGGTGTAGTTGATGTTGCGGTTGACGACGTAGCGGATGACCTCGCCGCTGACGGCCTTGCGCAACGCATCGGCCGCGCCTGTGACATGGCGATAGTCGGCATCGCGTGCCGTGAACAGGCGCACGATGTCGGGATGATCGAGCCGCGTCCCGCCGGCGGCGCGATCGACGATGCGCGCGACCTCGGGATCGACCTCGCGCAGCAGCACCTGCGGCGCGCGCGGCGGCTCGGTGTTGCCCGGCGCCCAATCATCCTCGCGCGCCAGGCCCTCGGCGTCGCTCATGCGGCGAACCTGCGTCGCCACCTCGGGCGCCAGCCAGGTCGCGGCCTCGCGCACATAAGACGGATAGACGGCGAGCCGGTTGACCAGGACTTTGCCCATCTCGGCGCTCTTGCGCGCCAGCTCCTCGACGGCCGGCCACGGCGCTTCCGGGTTCACGTGATCGGGCGTCACCGGCGACACGCCGCCCCAGTCGTTCAGTCCCGCGCCGATCAGGCGCTGATAGACGCCGGGCGACAGGTTAGGCGGCGCCTGGATGTTCATGTCCGGTCCCAGGATCAGGCGCGCCTGGGCGATGGTCCACAGCAGGTCCTGCAGGTCGGGCTCGTCCGCGTCGGCGAGCTTGGTGTCGGACTTGGCGCGGAAATTCTGGACGATCACTTCCTGGATGTGGCCGTACGTCTTATGCAGGTCGCGGATCGTGCGCAGGGCATCGAGTCGCTCCTCGCGCGTCTCGCCGATGCCGATCAGGATACCGGTGGTGAACGGCACCTTGAGCTCGCCGGCGAGACGGATGGTCTCCAGCCGCACGGACGGATGCTTGTCGGGCGAGCCGAAATGCACGCCGCCCTTCTCGGTGAGCCGCTCGCTGGTCGATTCCAGCATGATGCCCTGGCTCGCCGTCACCTCGCGCAAGGCCGCGATCTCCTCGCGCGTCATCACGCCGGGATTGGCGTGCGGCAGCAGCCCGGTCTCGCGCAGCACCAGGGCGCACATCGCCGTGAGATAGGCGATGGTCGTAGCGTAGCCCATCGCATCCAGCGCCTCGCGCGCCGCGCGATAGCGCAGCTCGGGCTTGTCGCCCAGGGTAAACAGCGCCTCGGTGCAGCCCGCGGCCTTGCCGGCGCGGGCGATCGCCAAGACTTCGTCCGGCGAGAGATAGGCAGGACGGCTGGCGTGCGGCGTCTCGGCGAAGGTGCAGTAGTGGCACACGTCGCGGCAGAGCTTGGTCAACGGAATGAAGACCTTGCGCGAATAGGAGATCAGCCGGCCATGGCCCTGATCGCGCAGGCGCGCGGCGTCAGCCATCAGCCCGAAAAGATCCGACATCAACAACCTCTGGAGTACGCTCGTTTGACCGGACGATAGCGGCAATCCGGACCGGCCGCATCGTGTACTATGGCAACAACAACACCGGCTTGGAGGAGACCAGACATGCAATTCGGATTCAATGCGCCGACTGCCGGCCCGATGTCGGCGACGGATCAACTGGTGAAGCTGGTGGCCGAGGGCGAGGCCATGGGCTTCGACTACGCCACCTTCAGCGACCATGTGGTGATCCCGACGGATATCGAGGCCAAATACCCCTACAGCAACACCGGTGAATTCCCGGCGGGCTCGCGTGTCGAGCGGCATGAGCAGCTGATCGAGATGGCGTTTGTCGCGGCGAAAACCAGGAAACTGCGCCTGGTATCGTCGGTGATGGTGGTGCCGCATCGCCCCGCGGTACTGACCGCCAAGATGCTGGCGACCATCGACGTGCTGTCGGGCGGCCGCCTGACGCTCGGCATCGGCGCGGGCTGGATGAAGGAGGAGTTCGAAGCGATCCAGGCGCCCGATTTCGCCGAGCGCGGCAAGGTTACCGACGAGTACCTTAGGGCCTTCATCGAACTCTGGACCAAGCCCAATCCGAAGTTCGCTGGCAAGCACGTCAAGTTCGACAACATCCTGATGGACCCCAAGCCGGTGCAGAAGCCGCATCCGCCGATCTGGGTCGGCGGCGAGAGTGGCCCGGCGCTGCGGCGCACCGCCCAGCTGGGTGATGCCTGGTATCCCATCGGCACCAATCCGGCCAATCCGCTCGACAGCCTGAAGCGCTTCAAGACCCAGGCCGATCGTCTGCGCAAGATGACGGTGGAAGCCGGCCGCAAAGCGGACGCGGTGGGGCTCACCTTGCGCGTCACGCAGTTCGGCGAGACCGCACCCGCCAAGGCGGGCGACGGCGAGCGGCGATTGTTCTCGGGCAAGCCCGCCGACCTTGCCAACGACATCAAGGCGCTCGCCGCCATCGGCGTCGGCTGCCTCGACTTCGGCTTCCAGGGCAGCACGGTCGACGCCGTGCTGGCCGAGATGCAGAAGTTCAAGAAGGACGTGTTGTCTCTCTTGTAGTCAGGCCACCTTGGCCGCGAGCTTTGCCCAGCGGTCGAGGATGGGCAGGATCTTGTCGGACTTCTCCGAGTCGAGGCTGACGATGACGCGCACGACGCCCGCGTCCTGGTCCCGCTTCAGCTCGCTCTCGTCCTCCTTCGATTCCCAGATCGAGACCGGCAGCGAGGCGAGGTCGCGATCGGCCTCCTTGGCCATCGCCTGGAACTTCGGGATCAGGTCGCGCACCTCGGCGTACTGCTTGCGCCGGCGCAGCGGCATCCAGCCGTCGCCGTAGCGCACCGCACGGCGCGCGCCGTAAGGGAAGGCGCCGCCGACCAGCACCGGCGGATGCGGCTTCTGCACCGGCTTGGGCCAGGCCATCATCGGATCGAACTTCACCATGTCGCCGTGATATTCGGCCTTGGACTTGGTCCAGATCACCTTCATGGCCTCGATGCGCTCGCGCACCAGCTTGTGGCGGCTCTCGAAGTCGGTGCCGTGGTTCTCCATCTCGTCCTGGTTCCAGCCGTTGCCGACACCGAACAGGAAGCGCCCGCCCGAGACCTGATCGATCGAGGCGACGAGCTTGGCAGTCTGGATGGGATCGCGCTGGTTCACCAGGCAGACGCCGGTACCGACCTTCAACTTCTTCGTTGCCGCCGCCGCCGCCGTCAGGCTGACGAACGGATCCATGGCGTCGTAGTACTTCTTGGGGAGGTCGCCGCCGCCGGGAAATGGCGACTTGCGCGTCAGCGGAATGTGCGAGTGCTCGGGCGCCCACACCGATTCGAAGCCGCGTTCCTCCAGCGCCGTGCCGAGCTCGGCCGGCGTCATCGAATAGTCGGTGAAGAACATCGCCGCGCCGACATGCATGGCTTTCTCCCTCTGCTGCTAGGCTGCCTTCGCCTTCTTGGGCCACCGCGCCTCGACCTGCGGCAGCACCTTGTCGATCAGCTTCCTGGTCTGACCGATGATCGCCTCGCCGTCGGACCCGACGGGGCGCAGGATGAACTTCTCGACTCCCATGGCGACATAGTCGGCGACCCGCTCGAGGATCACCTTCTCGTCGCCGATGGCGAAGTAGTTCGACGGATCGCGGCCCGTCCGCTTCTGGTACGCCGCCATGGCGCCCGCGAGCACGCTGTCGCTGCGGCTGCCGAAGTAGAACGGGAACGCCGCGCCGTAATGGTCCTCGTCGATGGTGCGGCCGGCTTCCGCCGTCGCCTTCTTGATGGCGGCCACGACCTTGCCGACGACGTCCGGCTGTTCCACGCCAGCCTGCCAGCCCGTGCCGTAGCGCGCCGTGCGCCGGATCGCGGCCTCCGACGAGCCGCCGATCCACATCGGCAGGTCGGGCTGCACCGGCTTGGGCGAGATCGACGCGCCGCGCAGGCGATAGTATTTGCCCTCGAAGTCGACGCTGTCCTCGCGCCACAGCCGGGCAATGATCTGCAAGGATTCATCGGTGCGGCGGCCGCGCGTCTTGGTGTCGATGTCGAGCGCTTCCCACTCGGGACCGAGCGGGCTGCCGATGCCGAAGCCCGGCAGCAGGCGGCCCTCCGACAGCACGTCGATGGTAGCGCATTGCTTGGCCAACAGCACCGGATCGCGCAGCGCGAGCGACACGACGTTCATGCCGAAGCGCAGGCGGCGCGTGCGGCCGGCCAGCGCCGCCATTGTTGCCATGCATTCCAGGATCGGCTGGCGGCTCACCAGCCGGTCGGTCTGCCACAGCGAATCGATGCCGCCGGCCTCGCAGAGATCGACCCAACGCCAGTAGTCGCCCGCCCCGGTGAAGGGGAACTCCGTCAGGCCGAGGCCGATGGCGACGGTCATGCGGCCAACGGCAGCTTGGCGAGCGGCGCGATCGTGTCGAGATAGCGCAGGATCTCGTCGCGGCTTTCGTCGGGGATCGCAAGCAGCGCGCTCTGGATGCCGGCCTTGTCGTAGCTCTCCAGCGCCTTGGCGTCATTGGCCGCGCCGAACACGATGGTGGTGATGGTCGATGGATCGCGGCCCGCCTTCTCCGCCATCTGGCGCAGATGGGCCACGCCCTTCACGACATCGAAGCCGCCGCGCGGACGCGGGAACCAGCCGTCGCAATATTCGATGACCCGGCGCAACGTATGGTCGGTCTCGCCGCCCAGGACGATCGGCGGATGCGGCTTCTGCGCCGGCTTCGGCCACGACCAGACGCGGTCGAACTTGACGAACTCGCCGTCGTAGGAGGCTTCGTCCTTGGTCCACAGCTCCTTCATCGCCAGCACATGCTCGCGCATCTGCGCGAAGCGCGTCTTGTAGGTCGCGCCGTGGTTCTCCATCTCCTCGACGTTCCAGCCGCCGCCGATGCCGAAGATGAAGCGGCCACCCGACAGCTGGTCGAGCGAGGCGATGGCCTTGGCCGTCACGATCGGCTCGTGCTGCGGCACCAGCAGGATGCCGGTGCCGAGCTTCAGCTTCTTGGTCGCGGCGGCGGCAAAGGAAAGCGCCACGAACGGATCGTGGGTGTGGGAATAGCGCTTGGGCAGCTCGCCGCCACCCGGGAAGGGCGACTTGCGGCTGGCCGGGATATGGGTGTGCTCGGGCACGAACAGCGAATCGAAGCCGCGGTCCTCGAGGGCCTTGGCCAGTTCCGCTATGTTGATTCCGTAGTCGGCCGGGAAATAGAAGGCGCCAACACGCATCGCAGACCTCCTCTACTTATTTCTTCGGTGCTTCGACGTGACCTCCGAAGCCCAGTCGCATCGCCGAGAGAACCTTCTCGGCAAACGTATGATCCTGGCGCGAGCGGAAGCGCACGAACAGCGATGCCGCCAGCACGTCGGCGGGCACAGCTTCCTCGATGGCGGCCTCGATCGTCCAGCGACCTTCGCCGCTATCCTCGACGTTGCCGGAGAAGCCCTCGAGCTGCGGGCTCTTGGCAAGAGCGCTCGCCGTCAGGTCGAGCAGCCACGACGTTACCACGCTGCC
>JADHLS010000085.1 GCA_016780605.1 Reyranella sp. | reverse complement strand
CACCGTGCTGTGCCCGGGCTACCAGGACTACATCGCCCTGGTGAACAGCAAGGGCGGCGTCGAGGGCTACAAGATCAAGGTCCTCGAGATTGACAACGAGTACAAGGTGCCGCCCGCCATCGAGGCCCACGAGCGCTTCAAGAAGGAAGGCGCGTTGCTGGAAGGCCTCTATGGCACGCCGCAGACCGCGGCGCTGAACAAGAAGCTCGAGGAGGACAAGATCCTCGGCACGTCGCCGGGTTTCGGCACCTCGCCGGCCGCCGACGGCAAGCGCTTCCCGTACACCTTCCCGATCGCGGCCAGCTACTGGTCGCAGGGCGGAGCGGCGGTGGACTTTGCCAAGGAGAAACTGGGCGGCAGCCTCAAGGGCAAGAAGATCGCCTACCTCTTCTATGACAATCCGGCGGGCAAGGAACCGCTGCCGATCCTCGAGGACCTCGCCAAGTCCGAGGGCTTCGAGCTGCGCACCTTTGCGGTGCCACCGCCCGGCCTCGAGATGGGCGCGCAGATCCTCGATATCACCGGCCGCTACAAGCCGGACTTCATCATCACCCACCTGTTTGGGCGGGCGCCGTCGGTCTCCATCAAGGAGCTGAAGGGCAAAGGCTTCCCGCTCAGCAAAGTGGTCGCCTTCGTCTGGGGCAGCTCCGAAGCCGACATCATCGCGGCCGGCGGCATGGGCACCGCCGAAGGCTACAACACCATCCAGTTCGCGGGCGTCGGCAAGGACTTCCCGGTGATCAAGGACATCGAGGCCATGTACAAGGCCCAGAGCAAGCAGCCGCCCAAGGAGATGGACTCGACGGTGCTCTACAATCGCGGCGTCCTCGTCGCGGCGCTGCATGTCGAGGCCCTGCGCAACGCCATCAAGGCCAAGGGCGGCGCCCTGCCGACCTCGGAAGAGGTCAAGAAGGGCATGGAAGCGGTCAAGGGCTTCACGCTGGGCGGACTGGTGCCGCCGATGGCGATCACGCCAACCGACCATGAAGGCGGCGGCTGGGTCGAGATCTGGACCGTCAAGGGCGGCAAGCTGGCGCGCACAAAGGAATGGTTCCAGGGCAATCGCCCGCTAATCGAAAAGCACCTCGCGGCCGACGCTTCGAAGTCCTGACCATCTGAGAAGGGCGGGCGGCGGGAGATCGCCGCCCGGTTCCCTGCAGAGATCCCCATGCTGCAGATCAACAACATCGAGGTCGTCTACGACCGCGTCATCCTGGTCCTCAAGGGCGTGTCGATCGACGTCGGCGAGGGCAGGATCACGACCCTGCTGGGCGCCAATGGCGCGGGCAAGACGACGACGCTGAAGGCGATCTCCGGCGTGCTGCGCTCGGAGCGCGGCGAGGTCACCAAGGGCATGGTCCAGCTGGGTGACAAGCGCATCGACGGCATGCGGGCGCACGACGTGACCAGGCTCGGCCTGGTCCAGGTGTTCGAGGGCCGCCGCGTCTTCGAGAATCTGACGACCGAGGAGAACCTGATCGCCGGCGGCCACGTGCAGAGCACGGCGGCCGTCAGGCAGGGGATCGACCTCGTCTATTCCTATTTTCCGCGCCTGAAAGAGCGGCGGGCGCAGATCTCGGGCTACCTGTCGGGTGGCGAGCAGCAGATGCTGGCGATCGGCCGGGCGCTGATGAGCCAGCCCAAGGTCGTGCTGCTCGACGAGCCGTCGCTGGGGCTCGCCCCCATGCTGGTCGAGGAGATCTTCGGCATCGTCGGCCGGCTGGTGAAGCAGGAGAAGCTTTCCGTGCTGCTGGTCGAGCAGAACGCCACCATGGCGCTCGGTATCGCCGACCACGGCTATGTCATGGAGAACGGCCGCATCGTGCTGGAGGGACCGGCCGACAAGCTGCGCGACAATTCCGACATCAAGGAATTCTATCTCGGCCTCAACGAAGGCGGCGCCCGAAAGTCCTACCACGACACCAAGCACTACAAGCGGCGCAAGCGCTGGCTGTCGTGATCGCCGCCGTCGGATGACGGCGGCGATCTTCAAGCCTGTCGCTGCTTACTGCGTCTCGCGTCGCTTCTCGCCACGAGGCCTGAGCGTCGGCGCCGGCGTCGTCGAGGGCGTCTGTGCGACGTCCACCGGCGGAATGGGGATCTGCGCGCGCTCGAGGGCCTTCTTCAAGGTGGCGACGCCGGAGGCGTATTTGCCTTGCTCGCAGTCCTGCATGCCCATCCTGGCGTCGAGCGGCTTCGCATAGCCGTCAGAGTTGTGCTTGTTCCACAGCCCGAAGAGCTGCTGGCATCGCGCCATCGTCTCCTCGGTTGTGTCGGCCGAAGCCGGACCGGCATACCCAACAGCCGCGATTGCGGTCGAGAGTATCGCCGCAGCGCGGAGAACGTTCTTTGGCATTGGTAGAGAGTAAGTCGTCATTTACCTGCATCCCTCGTTTGGAGCGTTCGCCGGACGTGGGGTGCGAGGTTCCATTCGACGAGAAAACAGATCTCACCATCTCATGCGAAAATTATTTGATGTTACGCACGATAGACTGAGTCGTCGCCGCGGTGAGTCAGTATCGCGACACGGATGCGCGATGCGTGCAGGTAATGTAGCCTTGCCTTATGTTCAGGATCCTGCTCATCGCGTTGCCGCTCGCGATCGGCGCCTTGCCCGCAGCGGCCCAGGGCCAGATGGCCCAGCAATGCGCCACATTCGGCGAGGCCCAGTATCGCAAGCTCAGCCCGTCGATCGACCGTGTGACGGCGCTCGACTTCCCGCCGCCGGCGTTGGAAAGAGTCGAATCCAAGGCAGGGTCGCAGGCTGTCACCGCGGCACTGACGCTGCGCGGCAAGCTCACCTACCGCAACGGCCCGCCCTTCGAGACGCAGTTCGTCTGCCTGCTCGACAGCCAGTATCGGCCGCTGTTCTTCTACGCCCTGCCGACATTGGCGACACGCTCGGCGCCGACGCCCACCACACGCGGCACACCGGCGCCACCGCCGCCGACTGACAAGGCGGTCCTGCCGCTCGGCCAGGTCGCGACGGCGCCTGAAGTGCCGCGCCAACCCTTGCCGGCGAGCGCCGTCAGGCTGCGCGGGCTGGTGCGCGACCTCGGCGGCCGCCTGCAGCTCTTGCCGTGCGATGGCGCGCCGCTCACGCTGGAGGACCGTACCCCGGATCAGGAGCTCACGCGTGCCCTGCGCGAGCTGACGGCGGGCAAGGAGGGCCGGCCGATGTTCGTCGAGGTCTATGGCAGCCGCGAAGTCGGCCTTGGGGCCGGAATCGCCGCGCTGGAATTGCGCCGGGCGGCGGTGGAGACGGCCGGCTGCCGCGAACGCTTCGATCAGCGCGAGTGGATCGCGGTCGGCAACGACCCGTCCTGGCGACTTGAAGTGACGGCGCGGGATCTCGTGCTGAGCGTGCTGGGCGGTGCCTCGGCGCAGCGCGTGGCCCACACCGGCGCCCAGCGGCAGGATGGCACGATCATGTACACGGCGGCGGAGGCGCCCGAGCCCGTGATCCTGATCGACGAGCGGCGCTGCGTCGATTCGCAATCCGGGTCGTTGTTCGCCTATTCCATCCAGATCAAGAACGAGGGCAGGGCCATGGCCGGCTGCGCCGCCCACAATCCGGCAATGCCCGCACCCTGAAAGTTGGCGCCCTGAGCGTAGAGGAGGGGACAATGGACGACATCGAACGCCTGAAGGAAGCGATCGGCTCGGCCAAGCGTATCGTCGCCTTCACCGGCGCCGGTATCTCGACGGAGTCCGGCATTCCGGACTTCCGCTCGCCGGGCGGCATCTGGACGAAGTACAAGCCGATCTATTTCGACGACTTCATGGCTTCGGAGGAGATGCGCCGCGAATCCTGGCGGCGCAAGTTCGCGACCGACGAGACCATGCTCAAGGCCGAGCCCAATGCCGGCCACCGCGCCCTCGCCAAGCTGGTCGAGCAGGGCCGCATGAGCGCCATTATCACCCAGAACGTCGACGGCCTGCACCAGCGCTCCGGCGTCGCCGATTCCAAGGTGATCGAGCTGCACGGTAACTCGACCTACGCGAGCTGCCTGGATTGCGGCCACCGCCATGAGCTCGATCCGATCCGCAAGGCCTTCCTGGGAGCGGGCAAGCTGCCGTTCTGCGAGAAGTGTGAGGGCATCGTGAAGACCGCCACCATCTCGTTCGGCCAGGCAATGCCGGAGATCCAGATGGCACGGGCCCAGGATGAGACCATGGCTTGCGACCTCTTCATCGTGCTGGGCAGCTCGCTGGTGGTCTATCCGGCGGCAGGCTTTCCGCGCGTTGCCAAGCGCAAGGGCGCCAGGCTGGTCATCGTCAACCGCGACGCCACCGACCAGGACGACGACGCCGACCTCGTGATCCACGCCGAGATCGGTCCGACCATGAGCAGGGCCGTCGGCGTCAACTAGACGGACTTCGTTGCGGCAAGGAAGGGGAAGCGGTTAAATCGGCAGGCTGGAAGGAGGGACAACATGCAGCTCGGGCGCAGGCACGCACTGTTCGGCGGCTTGGGCGTGGCGCTGTTGGGCACGCCGGCCGCGGCGCAGGAAATCACCTTCTTCCGGATCGGCACCGGCGGCACGGTCGGCACCTACTTCCCGATCGGCGGTCTCATCGCCAATGCCATCTCCAACCCGCCCGGTTCGCGCGCCTGCGCCGATGGCGGCTCGTGCGGCGTGCCGGGCCTGGTGGCGACGGCCGTGGCTTCGCTCGGTTCGGTGGCCAACGTTGCCGCCATCGCCGCCGGCAGCATGCAGTCGGGATTCGTGCAGTCCGACGTCGCCTACTGGGCCTTCAACGGCACCGGCATTTACGACGGTCGGCCCAAGGTCGACGTGCTCTGCGCCATCGCCAATCTCTATCCCGAGAGCTTCCAGCTGGTGGCGCGCTCCGGCGCCGGCGCGAAGTCGATCAAGGACCTGGCGGGCAAGCGTGTGTCGCTCGACGAGCCCGGCTCCGGCACTCTGGTCGGCGCACGCCTGATTCTCGGCGCCTTCGGCATGACCGAGAAGGACATCAAGGCCGAGTACCTGAAGTCACAACAGGCAGCCGACAGGATGAAGGAAGGCTCGCTCGACGCCTTCTTCAGCGTCAGCGGCTGGCCGAACGGCGCCATCGCCGAGCTCGCCTCGACCGTGGGGGTCGATCTCGTGCCGATCGACGGGCCGCAGGCGGACGCCCTGGTGAAGCAATACGGCTTCTTCGCCGCCGACGAGATTCCGGACGGGGTCTACAAGAACGTGGCCGGCGTAAAGACGGTGAGCGTCAATGCCATCTGGGCGACATCGACCAAGCAGCCTGAACCGTTGATCTATGCCGTGACCGCGGCTTTGTGGAACCCCAGCACCCGCAAGCTCCTCGATTCGGGCCATTCCAAGGGGCGCGACATCCGCTTCGAGACGGCCGTGCAAGGCCTCGGCATTCCGCTGCACCCGGGGTCAGAGAAGTACTATCGGGAAAAAGGCCTGATCAAGTAGAAGAGACGCCGGTTCAGGGGCTGGGAGCGAATTCATGCGATTGAAGGGCAAGGTCTGCGTCGTCACGGCGGCGGGGCAGGGGATCGGCGCTGCCACTGCGCGCGCCTTCGCGCGCGAGGGCGCAACGGTATGGGCGACGGACGTCGATGCCGGTAAGCTTTCGGCGCTCGATGGCACGGCCGGTATTCGCACCCACAAGCTCGACGTCCTCGACAAGCCCGCCATTGGCGCTCTGGCTGCCCATGTCGGCGCGGCCGATGTGCTGTTCAATTGTGCGGGCTTCGTCCATCACGGCTCGGTGCTCGACGCCACGGACGAGCAATGGGCCTTCGCCTTCGATCTCAATGTGCGCAGCATGTTCTGGACGATCCAGGCCTTCCTGCCCGGCATGCTGGAAAAGGGCGCCGGCTCGATCGTCAACATGTCTTCGGCCGCCTCGTCGGTTAAGGGAGCGGCGCTGCGCTGCATCTACGGCACCACCAAGGCCGCTGTGATCGGCCTCACCAAGTCGGTGGCGGTCGACTATGTCTCCAAGGGCGTTCGGTGCAATGCGATATGCCCGGGGACGGTGCAGACGCCCTCACTCGATGAACGCATCGCCTCGTTGGGCGGCGGCTCGGATGCACGGCAGTTCTTCCTGCAGCGCCAGCCGACCGGCCGTTTCGGCTCGGCCGAGGAGATCGCCGCGCTGGCGGTGTACCTCGCCAGCGACGAAGCGGCGTTCACCACCGGCACGGTCAATGTGATCGACGGCGGCTGGAGCGTGTAGCCTTGGACATTGCCGCCATTGCCGGTCTGGCGCCGGTCATTCCCGTGCTCACGATCGAGCGGGTGGCGGATGCGGTCCCGCTCGCCCGGGCGCTGGTCAGAGGCGGCCTGCCGGTGCTCGAGATCACGCTTCGCACTGCAACGGCGGTGGCCGCCCTGGAAGCGATTGCCGCCGAGGTGCCGGATGCCGTCGTCGGCGCCGGCACTGTCCTGGAAGCTTCCCAGGTCGAGCAAATTCAGAGGGTGGGAGCCCGCTTTGCCGTCAGCCCGGGCTGCACGGCGGCGGTGGCTGCAGCGACCCGCTCCGCCGGCCTGCCGTTCCTGCCGGGCGTACAGACGGTGTCGGAGGCGATGGTCCTGGCCGAGCAAGGGATCCGGCTCATGAAGTTCTTTCCGGCGGACGTGGCGGGTGGCGTGGGCTGGTTGAAGGCGGTGGCGGCGCCGCTGGCCGGCCTGCGCTTCTGCCCGACCGGCGGCATCGGCGCCGAGACGGCGCCCGCTTACCTCGCCCTTGCCAACGTCGCCTGCATTGGCGGTTCGTGGGTCGCGCCGCGTGAGGCGGTGCTTGCCCAAGATTGGTCACACGTTGAGCGGCTCGCCGCCGCAGCGGCGCGTTACAAACGGTTCTAGCGCGGCGCGCGGAAAGGTGTCATCACTGTGCGGGCAAGGAGCTCGACCGTTTTCATGAAGAATCTGGCGATTGCGGCGACGGCGCTGTTGGCGGTTGTTGGCAGCGCGCGAGCCGATTCGGTGCTGGTCCTGAACTCCGAGGAAGCTTCCTACAGCATCCTGAGCCGCACCGGTCGCATCGAGCAGGCGCGCCACCCGGTGGGCCGCGAGCCGCACCACCTGATCGCCACGCCCGACGGCAAGGAAGTGCTGGTGGCCTCGACCGCCACCAACGAGCTGCTGGTGCTCGACGCCAATACCGGCGAGAAGCGTCGCGTCGTGCGCGACGTCATCGACCCCTACCACCTGGGCTTCAGCCCGAGTGGCAAGTGGTTCGTGACGGTGGCCTACCGGCTCGACCATGTGGACATCTTCCACGCCGACGGCTTCAAGCTCGCCGGCCGCATCTTCATCGACGGCCTGCCGAGCCATATGGCCTTCGATGCCGAGTCCAAGACCGTCTACATCACCCTGCAGCAGAGCGGCCGCTTGGCGGCTTTCGATCTCGCCACCCAGACGCTGAAATGGAACGTGCCGGTCGGCAACACGCCGGCGGGCGTGATCATGTTGGCGGACAACAAGCGCCTGCTGGTGGCGCTGACCGGCGAGGACGGCGTGGTCTCGGTGGATCCCAAGGACGGCAGCGTCACCGGCCGTCTGCAGACCGGCAAGGGGGCGCACAACTTCTGGCCCAAGGGCGACGGCCGGCATTGGTTCCTGTCCAACCGTGTCGAGGGTACGGTCTCCCTGGTCGACACGCAGGAGATGAAGGTCGCGGGCACCATCAAGGTGGCGGGTGGTCCGGATTGCATGGCGATTTCCGCCGACGGCAAGGAGCTGTGGGTTACGCAGCGCTTCCTGCGCCGCGTCGCCGTGGTCGATCTCGACCAACTCAAGGTCGTGGCCAACATTCCCGTCGGCAAGTCGCCGCATGGCGTGTTCATGCTGAAGTCGGATCCGGCGTCGCCGGGCTCGCCCATCAGCCCCGCCGGTGGGGCGCTCCGCTCGGTATCGACGTCTCCCGCCAGCCGCTGAGCGGGTGCCGATGAGGGACCTCATCGATCTTTGGGTTGGTGTCCAGAACTGGCTCTTCGAGACCTTCGTCGGGCCGCTGCTATTCTGGATGGGCGAAATGGCCTGGTACGAGCCGGGCTACAACGCCGTCGAATTCGTCATGCTGGGCGTCGTTCAGATCGCGGCCATCGCGCTTGCCATGCGTTTCTTCGAAAAGCGCTGGCCGCTCGAGCGCGAAGGCGACGACCGCCTGATCTCGGTCGATCGGGTCTACACCGTCCTTAACAAGCTCGGCATCATCCCGCTCGCCATCTTCATCGTCACCTATCCGCTCACCCAGGAAATCGAGCTGTTGATGCGCGCCTGGGGGATCGCGCCGCCGCGCCTGGAGCGGCTGCTGCCGTGGCTGGGCGACAACGTGCTGGCCTCGTTCATGGTCTATTTCGTGCTCTACGACTTTGCCGCCTACTGGCTGCATCGCGCGCAGCACGCCATTCCCGCGTGGTGGCAGCTGCACAGCCTGCACCACAGCCAGCGCCGTATGACGGTATGGTCCGACGATCGCAACCATGTCCTCGACGATCTGCTGATCACGCTTGCACTGGTGCTGTTCTCCCAGGTGGTGGGCGTGCAGCCCGGCGAATACGTGACCATCCTGCTGGTCGGCCGGCTGGTCGAGAGCTGGAGCCACGCCAACGTCGACATGAGCTTCGGCCGCGTCGGCGAGCGCCTGATCGTCGGTCCGCGCTTTCACCGGCTGCACCATGCGCTGGCCAATCCCGACGAGCGCCATATCCAGGATCACAATTTCGCGCCGGTCTTTCCGATCTGGGACATCCTGTTCGGAACGGCAATCTACGACATCAAGTACCGGCCGACCGGGGTCGACGATCCGGCGATCGATGCCGACAATGGCCGTGGCTGGATCGCTCAACAGGTGACGGTGTTCGGCCGCTTCCTGAAGGCGGTTGCGCCGCGCTTCATACGCGCGCCATTTCAAGCCGGACTTCGGCCGCCCGCGGAATAGGCGTCACCGCGCCATAGCCGCGCGTCGACATGGCGGCGGCGGTGTTGGCATAGCGCGCCGCCTCGCGCAGCGTATCGCCCGCCAGCAGGCGGGCCAGGAACGAGCCGTCGAACGTATCGCCGGCGCCGGTCGCGTCGACGGCGGCCACGCGCAGGCCCGGCAGGCGGATACGATCCTTCGAGGTGGCGACCAGGCAGCCCTCGGCTGACATCTTGAGGGCGACCAGGGGCGCTCCCAACCTCAGATAGTGATCGACGATGTCGTCAGGCTCGGTGAGGCCGGTGAGCTGCTGGGAATCGTCCAGGCTCGGCAGCAGGATGTCGCAGTGCGCCACGGTGGCATCGATGGTGCGGCGCGCAGTCTCGAGGTCCCACAATCGCAGCCGCAGGTTGGTGTCGTACGAGACCTTCACGCCGGTGGCCCGTGCCGCCGTGATGGCGGCATCGCAGGTCGCCCGCGCGCTGTCGCTGATCGCCTGGCCGATGGCCGACAGGTGGAAGATGCGCGCGCTCATGATGTAGTCCGCCGGCAGGCCGTCAGGCGTCATCAGCGAGGCCGCCGAGTTCTTGCGCAGATAGTCGAACTTGTGGCCGCTCGGGCCGTGCGTGACGAAGCTCACGCCGGTGGGTGCCGTGGGATGCCGGGTGACCCTCGAGGCATCGACGCCTTCGGCCTTCCAGAGCTCAAGGAAGGCATCGCCCATCCAGTCCTGGCCGACGCTGGTGATGTAGCCGGCATCGGCGCCCTGCCGGGCGGCCGCGATGGCGACATTCTGCGAATCGCCGCCGAAGCCTTGCAGCCACGTCCGCCCGTCGCTTTCGCGCGGGCGGTTGAACTCGATCAGGGGCTCGCCGATGGAGACGAGGGCCGGGGAGGTGGACATGACCGCCAAGGTTTCCCATGGTGCCGCCACGCACTCAACTCCGATAACCCAACTCCGATGAGGGGAGGATGCAATGGCTGAGCCCGACGCCAAGCCCAGCGGACCCGACCTGAGCCAGGGAGTAGACTTCAACGAACTTGCCGACGGTGCCCTGTTGTTGGGTCATGTCGGTGACGAGCAGGTGGTGTTGGCGCGGCACGGCACCGAGGTGTTCGCGGTCGGCGCGTCTTGTAGTCACTATCACGGCCCGCTCGCCGACGGCCTGGTGGTCGGCGATACAGTGCGTTGCCCTTGGCACCATGCCTGTTTCAGCCTGCGCACCGGCGAAGCGGTGGCGGCGCCCGCCTTCAGTCCGATCGACTGCTGGGCGGTCGAGCAGCGAGCGGGGAAGGTCTTCGTCAGGGAAAAGCGCACGGTGCCGGCCAAGTCGCCGTCCAAGGCGGCGAAGGCGCCGGACAAAATTGTGATCGTCGGCGGCGGGGCGGCAGGATTTGCCGCGGCCGAAATGCTGCGCCGCGAGAAATACAACGGCAGCATCGTCATGCTGAGCGGCGAGGATGCCGCCCCCGTCGATCGGCCCAATCTCTCCAAGGACTATCTCGCCGGCAACGCGCCCGAGGAATGGGTGCCGTTGCGGGGCGATGAGTTCTACTCCGAGAACAACATCGATCTCCGCCTCAAGAGCAGCGCCGCAGCCATCGATGCCAAAACACGCGAGGTAACGCTGTCGGGCGGCGGCAAGGTGGCGTACGACCGCCTGCTTCTCGCCACGGGCGCCGAGCCGGTGCGCCTCACAATACCCGGCGCCGCGGCGGGCCACGTCCTTACGCTGCGCAGCCTGGCCGACAGCCGGGCGATCATCGAAGGCGCCAAGACGGCCAAGCGCGCGGTGGTGATCGGCGCAAGCTTCATCGGTCTCGAGGTGGCCGCCTCGTTGCGCCATCGCGGAATCGAGGTGCACGTGGTGGCGCCCGAAAAGCGCCCCATGGAGCGGATTCTGGGACCCGCCATGGGCGACTTCGTGCGCGCCCTGCACGAAGAACACGGCGTCATCTTCCACCTCGAGGATACGGTGAGCAGCCTCGACGGCAAGAAGGCCATGCTGAAGAGCGGCGCCACGCTCGAGGCCGACCTGATGGTAATGGGCGTGGGCGTGCGGCCACGCCTCGATCTCGCGGAAAAGGCCGGGCTCAGGATCGATCGCGGCCTGGCCGTCGATGGCCTTCTGGCGACCAGTGCGCCCGACATCTTCGCCGCCGGAGACATCGCGCGCTGGCCCGACCCGAACAGCGGCGAGAACATCCGCGTCGAGCACTGGGTGGTCGCCGAGCGCCAGGGGCAGGTGGCGGCGCTCAACATGTTGGGCGCGGGCAACAAGTTCGACTGCGTACCGTTCTTCTGGAGCCAGCACTACGACGTGCCCATCAACTATGTCGGCCATGCCGAGAAATGGGATGAGATCGTGGTCGACGGCGACATCAGCGGTCGCGATTGCCTGGTTCGCTA